>RGTE01000060.1 GCA_010025475.1 Verrucomicrobiota bacterium | reverse complement strand
GCCACCAAGCCCACCACATTGCCTTGGTCACGCCTTGTGATCGCCTGCGCTTGAAGCGCAATCGATACCACCCCAACTTGGCCCAGCGTTTGAAGCTCACCGGCATCGGTCACCCCATCGCTGTTGGCATCCACCCAGACCTTCAAGCGACCAAAAGCTGCATCAGCACCATCAATTCGGCCATCGCCATTGCTATCCAGATCCGCAAGCGCGGCAAAGCCGTCTTGCGCCGTTTCACCGTTGGAAAGTCTCGTGGCCGTCCCGAAAAGCTCTGCGCCGTTATCCACCACCCCATCGCCATCCAGATCACGCACCAACAGCCCATCGCCAGCGCTCACCCAAGCGCTTTGATCCACCTGGCCATCAGCATCGATATCGAAGGCCACCCCTTGGGCCAGCGAACGCGTGGTGACGCCACCGCCGTCCAAATCGAGAATCAACGGCGAAGTAAGCCCAACCGCCTTACTTTGCGCGGGTGTAAAGAAGGCAATCTGCGCTCCCGTCAAGGCTCCCGAAGCACCGACTAACTTGCCCTTGAGTGCACTCAACTGAGCCGTGGTGAGCGCCCGGATCTGGGTCGAGCTGAAGGCTTGAAGCTGATCAGCGTTCATCCCGTTAAGCTGCACCGTACTCATGGCCGAAATATTCGATGAACTCAAGCCCACAATCGCCGACACCGCAATCTTGCCCACCTGCGTGCCGCTGAGTCCTGGGAAATTCGCCGTCGTGAGCGCCGCAAGCTGGGCAGAGGTGATCCGATCGAGTTGGTCAGCCGTGAATCCCGACACCTGTCCTGAGTTTAGAGCCGCCAGGTCTCTCGTCTCAAAGCCTCCGAACTCGGCCGCAAGAATTGCGCCGATTTGTGTAGCGGTGAAACCAGCGATGTTTGTCGAGTTGAGCGCCGCAAGCTGACTGGAGGTGATTACGGCCATTTGAGGCTTCGTGAGAGCGCTCAGCTGCGCAGAACTCAAAACGGCCACATCACGAGTCTCGATACCCGGTAGCGCATCGAGCTTGATCACCGGGATCTGCGTGGCAGAAAGCCCCTGGATATTGGCCGTACTGAACGCCGCAATCTGACTGCTGCTTAAGCTGTCAATCTGCGTCGTGCTCAAGCTTCCAACCTGCGCACTGGTCAAGGCTGCAAACTGCGCATCCGAGAAAGCATCGAGCTGCTCAGCGGTAAATCCAATCACCTGGCTGCTGCTCAAACTCACCAAGTCCCTGGTCTCCAGTCCGGTGATCGCGTCCGTGCTCAAGGCTGCGAGCTGTGACGCACCGAGTCCGGCCAGATTGACCGAAGTCAGCGCCGTCACCTGGGCAGCGGAGAACTGCGCCAGCTGACCGGTCGTGAAGCCTTTGGTCTGGGCCGAAAGCAACACCGCCACATCGCGTGCCTCAAGCCCGCTGATGGCGCTGGCACTGATCGCAGCTATTTGCGCCGAGCTCAAGGCCACAATATTGCCCGTGGTCAGATAGCTCAGCTGCGTGCCATCAAAGCTCTGGATCTGCGCCGTGCTAAACCCTGCAAGCTGCTGGGTACTCAAAGCAGCAAACTGCGCCGCATTGAAAGCATCTAACTGCGTATCACTCAACCCAAGCAATTGCGCCGTACTGAGCGCTGCCAAATCACGCGTCTCAAGCCCGGCAAGTGCCGATGTGTTCAGCGCTTGAATCTGCGCGGTGGTGAACCCAGCAAGATTGCGCGAGTTCAGCGCAGCCAGCTGCCCCGACATGATCACTTGCAGCTGCGCGGTGCTAAAGCCTCGCACCTGCGCCGAGCTCAGCACGGCCACATCACGCGTCTCAAGCCCCAGGATCGCAGCGGTGGTGATCACACCAAGCTGGGTACCGGAAAGCCCCGTGATATTGGCCGTGGTCAAGGCAGCCACCTGCGCACTGCTGAAGTTGCTCAGCTGCGTGGTCGTGAGACCAGCCACCTGGGCCGTCGTCAGCGCCGCAAACTGCGCTTCGGTGAACTGCGCCAACTGCTCAGGCTGCAGCCCCGTAAGCTGCAAGCTGGTGAGCAGGCGCAAGTCCCGCGTCTCCAGCGCACTGATCGCTGCGGTCGACACCGTACCAAGCTTCGTAGCCGTTAAGCCTGCGATATTGCCTGTGGTCAGCGCCGCAAGTTGCCCGCCCGAGATCGTGGCAAGTTGCGCGGTCGTGAGACCGCCCACCTGGCCTGAGCTCAGCGCTGCCAGATCACGGCTCTCAAACCCTGCAAAAGCGCTTACGTCAATTGCAGCCACTTGGGTCGGGCTCAAGCCCTTCACATTGGCCGTGCTTAGCGCTGCCACCTGCTCACTGTTCAGACTGTTGATCTGCGCCGTGGTCATGCTGCCTAACTGCGTGCTGGTCAGCGCCGCAAGCTGGGCTGAGCCGAACTGATCAAGCTGCGTATCCGTAAACCCTGTGATTTGGTCGCTTCGAAGCGCCACCAGATCCCGCGTCTCGATACCGGCAATCGCATCGGTTGCGATGCTGGCAATCTGCGCAGTCGATAAGCCCACGATATTGGCCGAGTTCAAGCCCGCCAGCTGGCTCGCGCTAATCACCCCAAGCTGGGCGCTCGTAAATCCACCCACCTGCACCGAGCTGAGCGACGTTAAGTCTCGCGTCTCAAAACCAGCAAAGGCTGAAGTCGAAAGCACTTTAATCTGGTCCGCGCCTAAACCTCGGATGTTCAATGTGGTTAGCGCTCGCACCCCATCACTTGAAAACGATGCAACCTGGGAGGTACTAAGACCTGCGACCTGACGCGTGGTAAGCGCCGCAACAAAGGAAGCTGGTAGAACCTGAATCTGAGCCGTCGTCACACCGGACAGCTGCAAGGTTGTGAGCGCAGCCAAGTCCCTTGTCTCGATCCCGAGGAAGGTGCCTGTACTAATCGCCGCAACTTGTGAGCTCGACAGCCCTGGTACGTTTTGAGTTGTCAGCGCTGCAATCTGTGAATCCGAGAGCTGTCCAATTTGCGAGGTCGTGAAACCACTTACCTGGCTAGAGCTCAACACCGCCACTTCTGCAGCCTGCAATCCCTGAATGGAGCCCGTCAAGATCGCGGCGAGCTGTGTTCCGCTAAGCCCTTTAATATTCGACGTGGTTAGCGCTGCAACTTGGGCACTGTTAAAGATCGCAAGCTGGCTCGTGGATAACCCTCCCAACTGCTGGCTCGAAAAGGCAGCAATCTGACTCTCAGCCATCTGCTGAATCTGTGCGCTGTTAAAACCACGCATCTGGGCTGAAGTGAGAAGGACGAGATCTCTGGTTTCCAACCCGGCAATCGAGGCGGTCGACAGCGCGCCGATCTGAGCCGTGCTCAAACCCAAGATCGTCGTCGAGTTCAGAGCCGCAATTTGGGTGGAGCTGAGTGCCGCCATTTGCGCTGTGACGAAGCCGGCCATTTGCGCCGAGTTCAAAGCGAGGATATCCGCTGTCTCCATGCCAACAATGGCAAGGGTATCGATCGATCCAAGCTGACTTGGTGTAAACCCTTTGATATTCGCAGTCGAAAGCGAAGCGACTTGGGCGGAATCGAAGCTTTGAACCTGCGTCGTCGTGAAGCCGGGAAGCTGCGTCGAAGTGAATGCAGCCATTTGCGCGGAGGTGAATTGATCAATTTGCGCCGTACCAAAACCACGCAATTGAGCCGTGCTTAGGGCCACAAGATCGGCAGTCTCAATCCCAGCGATTGCAGCAGTCGATACCGCAGCAACTTGAGCGGTCGACAATCCTGCAACATTGGAAGACACCAGTCCTGCGACCTGGATCGCACTAATCACCCCTAATTGCCCCTGGCTAAGGCCAGAAACTTGACTTGAGGTGAGGACCGAGATTTTAGCCGCTTCAAAACCACCGAAAGCGCTTGTAGCAATCGCGCCAAGTTGTCCCGATGTCAGCCCTCGGACGTTGATCGTGGTGAGCGCGGCAATCTGAGCCGATGAGAAGGTGCCAACTTGCGTCGTCGTAAACCCGACGATTTGTCCGCTTGTAAGGGCCGCGACTTGTTCGTCACTGAACTGATCAATCTGGCCCTCGGTAAAGCCGGGCAACTGGCGACTCAAGAACGCTGCCAAGTCCCGCGTCTCAATCCCTGCAATCGCTCCGGTCGCGATGCCGGCAATCTGAGCCGTGGACAAGCCAAGGACGTTTGCTGTCGTCAGTCCGACAATCTGTGATGATGTGATCAGGCCGAGTTGATTCGTCGTGAGCCCAGACATTTGCGCCGAACTCAGTACGGCAAGATCTCGCGACTCAAACCCTCCGAAAGCCCGGGTCGAGATCGCACCGAGTTGCTGGGAACTCATCCCGCTGACGTTCGCGGTAGTAAGCGCAGCGAGCTGTGAACTGTCAAACACAGCCACCTGGTTCGTCGACAAGAAACCAAGCTGTGCACTCGTAAGAGCAGCAATCTGTGCCGTACTGAGCTTAGTAATCTGAGCCGTCGTGAAACCCTGCAATTGCGCCGAGTTCAAGGCGATAAGATCTCTGGACTCAATTGCATCGATCGACGCGGTGTTGATAGCGGCAATCTGCCCAGTAGAAAGCGCACTGATACTCGCGGTCGTTAGGGCTGCGACCTGCCCGCTACCCATAACGCCCAGCTGTGCAGCTGTAAATCCTGTGACTTGAGCGGAATTCAACGCCGCAATATCTTCGGATCCAATGCTAGCAAAGGCAACGGTCGTGAACGCAGCAATTTGGGAAGGGCTCAGACCCTGCACATTGAGGGTGGTCAAGGCAACAGCCTGGCTACTAGAGAAGATACTGATTTGTCTAGTGCTCAAGCTACCTAGTTGCGCACTCGAAAGCGCTGCAACCTGACCGTCCGTCAGCTGCTGAATCTGGGCCGTGGTGAATCCGGAAAGCTGCAAACTATTCAGTGCAACAAGGTCTCGGGTCTCAATGCCTTGTATCGCATCCGTGGCGATCACCTGAACCTGGGCACTCGACAAGCCACTAATATTCGCGCTTGTGAAGGCTGCAACGAGCGCGCTGGAGAACTTTCCGAGTTGCGTCGCGTTAAATCCTGCGACCTGGGCAGACGTGAGGGCATTTAAATCAACCGTCTCAAGTCCAGCAATAGCGCTCGAATTAATCGCGCCAACTTGCGCGCTTGTAAGACCCTTTACGTTCAACGTGGTGAGGGCAGTGAGTTGATCGCTACTGAAGGTGTTGACCTGTGCAGTGGTCAGAGCGCCAACCTGAGCCGACTTGAGTGCGGCGACCTGATCGGTGGTCAGATCCTTGACCTGGTCGGGCGTAAAGCCCTGCAGTTGAAGCGAGGTGAGAGCGACCAGATCACCTGTTTCGATCCCAGAAACTGAATCACTGGCAATCGCCGCAATTTGACTACTACTCAAGCCGGCAATACTGACAGATGTCAGAGCCGCAATTTGCGTTGTCGTGATCAGACCCAGTTGATTCGTCGTAAAGCCAGCAACCTGTGTTGCATTCAGTACCGCAATATCTTCTGATTCTAATCCTGTAAACGCTGTGGTCGTAAGGTTTTGAATCTGGCTACTCGTAATGCCCTTGATGCCTGTCGATGAAAGTGCGGCAATTTGCGAGCTGTCAAAACCCTTAACTTGAGCCGTGGTAAACCCGCCCACCTGCGAACTCACGAGCGCAGCAACCTGGCTCGTGGTGAGCTTTTGAATCTGAGCGGTCGTGAATCCAACAATCTGGACGGAATCCAGAACGACTAAATCGCTCGTCTCAATTGAACTGATCACACCAGTCGCTAACGACCCAAGCTGTGCACTGCTAAAACCTCGAATGTTTGAAGTCGTGAACGCCTGAATCTGAACCGTGTCGAAGCCGCCGACTTGCGCGGTTGTAAACCCACTGACCTGCTGTGAATTGAGGGCTGCAATATCGTCGCTTGCAAAACCCTTGGTGGCGTCAGTAGTCAGAGCGGCGATCTGCTGGGTACCCAAGCCTTTCACGTTCGCCGTTGTAAGCGCAAGAATCTGGGTGCTGTCGAGTACCGATACCTGCGCTGTCGAAAGGCCACCGACCTGCTTGCTACTCAACGCATCAACCTGACTCGTCGTGAGCACCTGCACCTGGGACTTCGTAAGCCCGGCGAGTTGGTCAACACTCACGGCCGCCAAATCATCGGTTTGCAGTGCCTTGATTGATGTCGTACTGATTGCGCCTAACTGTGAGCTAGATAGACCCTTGATGTTTAACGTCGTAAGCGCCTCAATCTGCGCGGTCGACAACAGAGCCATTTGGGCTGTCGTAAAACCGGTGACTTGAACCGAGGACAGCGCAGTTACATCTTCTGAATCCAAGGCCTTAATCGCGTCGGTCGTGATCTTCGCCAAATCTTCCGCATCCAAGCCCTTGATGTTCGAGGTCGTAAACCCCTTTACCGCCGAACTCGTCAACCCACTCACATTCGAGGTCGTGAATGAGGTAACTTGGGCCAGGCTCAAGACTTTCATTTGTTCTTCGGTCAGAGCACCCACCTGCGTCGAGGTCAGTATCGCCAAGTCCGCCGTCTCAAGCGCCTTGATCGCATCGGTCGTGATCAGTGCCAGATCCGCAGAATCCAAACCCTTGATGTTCGCGGTCGTGAACCCCTTCACCGCTGCACTTGTCAATCCGGCCACGTTGGCCGTCGTGAATGCCTGGACCTGCGCCGTGTCAAATACCGACATCTGCGACTCGGTCAGACCACCCACCTGCGTCGAGGTCAGTATCGCCAAGTCCGCCGTCTCAAGCGCCTTGATCGCA
>RGTE01000059.1 GCA_010025475.1 Verrucomicrobiota bacterium | reverse complement strand
GAGCGGCCAACGGAGCCTTTTTCCTCCTCCGTGGTGATACTTTGTTTGGCCTCTGAATTGGCCAAGGCGCTGATTCTCGAAACATGACCGGCCACGTTTCCGCACTGGTCCAGAATCGGGGCCCCGCTGCTCCCTGGGGCCCAGTCGGTTCCAAAATTGACCCGAAGATAGGATACTTCCTCGAGGGAACCCGGCTCCCCCTTGCGTTCAGGGCGCCAGTAAAAGCGATTGAGGATACCGTCGCTGAAATAGCCCAGTTGGCCGAGGGGATCACTGTAGCAAAAGACGCGGTCTCCCGGGGCCAACTGATCATTGAGTGGAACGGGGATCAGGTTGGGGGGATCGACCCGCAGAAGAACCGCATCCATGACTTGGTTGGCGGCCAGAACGGAAGAGATACCCAGGAGCCTCTTTTGGGCGTCCCGAACAAAAACGTAAGACTCTTTGGGCATCTCCTCCGGCTTGAGATTACGGTTGAAGGCATGATCGCAAGTCACCACCGCGTTTGGTGCAACCGGATAGGCCGAAACGAGATCCCGGAGGTGCCACTTCGAGCATTTTGGGCAGATGTAGAGAACCATGATCCAGAGGCGAATCTCCCGGGCTCGCTTGGCCAGCAAGACGGGATCAAGGGGTGTGGAGTAGGGGGAAGGAGTTTGGATGGAGCCCGGAACCGGATTCACAAGCTGCTCCTTGAGCCGATTCCCAGGCGTCAGATTCCCGGTTTTTTTTAGATCAAGGGCCTTTTCGAGGAGGGCCGAAAGATCTTTTTCCGACAAGCAATCCTCAATGACCACTCCGGGCGCCTGGGCAGGAACTTTTGTTGGCGAGGCGGTTACAAGAAAGACAACAATCCAAAACCACCCCAAGGGATCCAGAGGTGGGTAAAAACGGTTTTTCCGGAGGGCCATCTATTCACATATTTCTAAAAAGTTTGTTGACATGAAAGGAGGAACTTTTTATGTATTATCCTATGAAAAACACCCTCCGTGTGGCGATTCTAACAATTATCGCCCTGGCCTCCCCCTTGGCCATGGCTGATACGGGTTCCAAGGGAAGCAACGGCGATGCCGTGGCTGATCCGGCTCTTGCCGTGCCCGATCTTTTGTTTGCCCGCCCGGCCGGCTTGGCGGGAACCACTTTGGGCTTCTGCGCCTTTGTGGTGGTCTCGCCCTTTGTGGCGATGGCGGAATGTGTTGATGAAGCCTGGGATACCCTTGTGATCACCCCCGGCGAATGGACCTTCACCCGCAGCCTCGGGGATTTCGGCGACAGCAAATAACCCGATAGCTTTTGAAGAAAAGGGCGGCCGGAAACGGCCGCCCTTTTTATTTTCTATTCGGCCTGCCGGGACATCGGACCCTACCTTTTGAAATGCTCGGTTACTACATTCATGACCTCAATCCGTTTCTGATCGAGTTCGGGAGCGGATGGGGGATCCGGTATTACGGACTGGCGTATGTGACGGGCTTCTTGGCCTGGTATTATGGGTTGCGGTGGTTTCGGACGAAGGGATGGTCCGTGCTTTCCGATGAACAGATTTCCGAGCTCCTGCTCTATACGGTCCTGGGTGTGTTGGTTGGAGGTCGGCTCGGCTACTGCGTTCTCTATGACTGGGCGGAAACCGCTCGAAATCCGATCAACGTAATTGCCTTTTGGCATGGGGGGCTTCGCGGCATGGCCAGCCACGGAGGAATCGCCGGAGCCTTGGTGGGATTCTTGCTTTGGGCGCGTAAAGCCCGGTGCGACGGCTGGGCGGTGGCGGACAACGCGGCGGTCTTGGCTCCGGTGGGAATTTTCTTTGGGCGGGTGGCCAATTTTATCAATGGAGAGCTCTGGGGGCGCGCCAGCGAGATGCCCTGGGCAGTGATCTTTCCGGATTCGGGCACGCACGCCCCCCGGCATCCCTCGCAGATCTACGAGGCTTTCGGGGAAGGGGTCCTTCTGGGATGGTTGATGGTTTGGCTGCGATCCAGAAATCCAAAACCCAGTGGCCAAGTGGCGGCTGCTTTTTTCATGGTCTACGGCTTGATCCGGGTCGGCCTTGAAATGCTCCGTGAGCCGGATCCCGGCGATCCACTGTGGGCGGGCTTCAGCCGGGGACAGTGGTTTTCGGTCGGGCTTTGCGTATGTGGAGCGGCCCTGTGGCGGTGGCGAGGCTCGGGGAGCAAGGGGGTCAGGGATTAAGGGGTCTTCGATTTTTGGGGGATCCGCAGGACTTGGCCGGGGACAAGGAAATCGGGGTCATCCATCGGGTTGATCAGAAGGATATCCTCGACGCCGACGCGGTAGCGCCTGGCGATCCCAGTCAGGGAATCGCCTTTGCGGATGGTGTAACTGACCGGTTCCGGCTGGATGATGACGTCCTTGTTCGTGGTTTGGGTGGGGCTGGGTTCGGCCGCGGCCGGCGAGGCGGCGAGAAGTTTTGAGGCCACGGTGGGAGTCAGGGCCGGCGGCAGGTTGGCGAAGCCGTAGTCAAAGAGCAGGCGGGTGTCTTTCCATTTATTGGCGCTTTTGAGAAGGGTCAGTCGAAGTTCCCGGCCATTGCGGCTGGCGGCGGCGGCGAAAGTGTGGCGGGCCTCGTAGGTCCAACCGGTTTTGGCCGGCCCCATGCCGGGATACACGCCGAGGAGCTTGTTGTGATTTCTCATGCGCTGCAGCCCGATGGCGGTGCGCAGGAAATACACCGGGGTCTGGGCAATTTGGCGCAGCTCGGGTTTGGAAAGGACCGCATCGAAAAGAACCATCAGGTCGCGGGCGGTCGTGCGTTGGCCCGGGCCGGGCAGCCCGTGGGGGTTGGAGAAGCGGGTACGGGTCATCCCCATGCGCATGGCCTCCTGGTTCATCTCATCGATAAATCTGTCCTCCGAGCCGGCCACGGTCCGTGCCAAGGCCATGGCACTGTCGTTGTCGGAGCCGATCAGGATGGAGTGGAGCAGTTCCGAGATCGGCACCCGTTCACCGGGCCGGAGGGGGACACTGCTCGGCTCCACGTGGGTGTCTTCATCGCGGATGGTGACCGTGCCTTGCCCTCCGGTTTTCTGATAGACCAGCCAGGCGGTCATCAGCTTGACGGTGCTGGCCGGGGGAAAGGTGTCGTCGATATTGCGGGCGTAAAGAACCTGACCGGTCAGGGGATCCACCAGCAGGGCCCCCTTGGCGAGAAGCTCCTCGTTGACCTGTTCCAAGGTGGGAGGTTTCTCCTTGGGGGGAGGTTGGGCCCCTTGCACGGCGAAAAGGGGGAGAAGAAAAAGAAAAGTCAGCCGGATCATCGGATCTGCCAAACGTCAGGGAAACGGGTGAGAAGGCGATGGCTACGACCCGAGAGATGAACCACATCCTCGATGCGGACGCCCCCGATCCCCGGCACATACAGCCCGGGTTCCACCGTGAGAACGCAACCAGCCGGCAATTTGGGGACGGCGAAGCGGGGAGCCTCGTGAATTTCCAGGCCGAGCCCGTGACCAACGCCGTGAAAGAAGCCCGACCATCGTCCTTTCCGGATTTCCGTGGGATAACCCTGCCCGCGGAACCACTCCCGCAGGTCGTCCTGAGCTTTTTCGCCGTTGAGGCCCGGCCGGAGATGGCTGAGGACCCGCTTTTGCCCCTTGGACACGGTGCTACGCAGATGGTGTAAGGCCTCCGTAGGCCGACCTTTGACCACCGTACGGGTGATGTCGCCAAAATATCCCGTGCGCGGATCGCGGGGAAAAATATCGAGGATGATGGACTGGTGGGCGCGCAGGGGACCCGAGCCGCGCTCGTGGGGATCGCAGGCCTGGATTCCCCCGGCGACGATCGTGTCCTTGGCAAGGGCGCCGGCGCGAAGGCACGCCGACTCCATCTCGATCCGAAGTCGTTCCGAAGTAAGGGTCGAGCCACCCCAGCGGAGGATCTGCTTGGAGCCGATCTTGGAGGAGCGCAGGACTTCGATGCCGCGCTGCAGGCCGGCCTCGGCGGCGCGGAGGGCTTGGGCAATCGAGCGGAGTTCCCACCGGTTTTTGCGGAGGCGCTCCGGAAAGAGGGGTTCGGGTACGGTCCGGAGTCGGATGCCGGCGCGGCGGAGTTGCTCCCAAAGGCCGACCGGAAAAGAGAAGGGAACCTCGGCAGAGCGGATTCCGCTCCGGCGCAAAATGGTTCCAAGCAGACGTCCATAGGGAGATTGAGGGAGACCCAGGCGTTTTTTTTCCTCCTCCAAGTCGAGGCAGGTGTCCACCCGGGCGGTGCGGCGGGCGCGGTCGATTTCCAGGGGCCCGAGCAGGACAAAGGTTTTGCCGCGGGGGGAGCGGAACCAGGCGAAGTCGTCGGGAACGAAGAGGCCGGTCGCGTAGGTGAGGTCGGGAACGCGGTCGGTGTTGCCGAAGAGGAGACAGGCGGACCGGGCCACGATCAGGAAGATTTAAGGAGGGCGCCGGCGAGGAAGCCGGCCAATAAAAAGGCGAGGAGGACGAGCGGCAGGCGAAAGTCGAAGCCGAAAAGGTAGAAATCGATGTGGACGAGGCCGGACTGGCGGGCGAGGAGGGTCACGCCGCCGGCGAGGACGGCCAGGGAAACGAGTCTTTGGCGGTTCATGGAAGTACTTGGAAGCTAGCATCCCTCGGGTAAGGCTGAGAAATGTCAATTTCCACAAAGACGGGGGATGGGGGATCCACCGCCCTGATGTACGGACGGAGGGTGTCCAAGGATCATCCCCGGGTGGAGGCGTACGGTTCGGTGGATGAGCTGAATGCGGCGCTAGGACTGGCCCGATCCTTGGCCCCAAAGAAGCAGAAAGACTGCCTAGAGAAGATCCAAAAAGCTCTGGTGGGTTTAATGGGGGAGCTGGCGGTGGCCCCGGAGGATTTGCACCGGTATGAATCGGACGGTTTCGCACGGTTGAAGGAGGAGGAGCTGGCTTTTTTGGACCAGCAAATTGAAAAAATGGAAAAAGCGGCACCCAAGGCCAGCGGGTGGTCGACGCCCGGGGGATCCACCGCCGGGGCGGCGATGGATTTGGCGCGGACGGTATGCCGCCGGGCTGAGCGGGAGGTTTGGAAACTCGAAATGGCCCAGGGAAACATCCGAAGCCTGATCCCAAGATACCTGAACCGCCTCTCGGATTTTTTGTGGCTGATGGAAAGGGCGAATGAGATCCAGGCCCCCAAGAAGAGAAAAAGGTAATTTGGGATGCGCTGGGAGAATCGGAATTAGGTCAGGCGGATCAAGAACTTCCAAGAATATCCCACGCGGCGGTGGGGCCGAGATAGACGAGGCCGGTGTACATCTGCACAAGGTCGGCACCGGCTTGGCGCCTTGCCTGATAATTGCCTGAGTTCATCACGCCGCCGACGCCGATGAGAATCTGGTCCGGGGCGAGAAGCGGGCGGATCATTTTGGCAACGGCCTGGGCGCGATGGGTGAGGGGGCGGCCGCTGAGTCCGCCGGACTCGTGGGGATCCTCTTGGGTGCGTTGGGAGGAGGTGTTGGTGGCGATGATTCCGGCCAATTTGAACTCGCGGGTGATCTCCACCAGGTTGGGAAGATAACGGTCTTCCGTGTCCGGGGAGATTTTCAAAAGAAGGGGCTTGGGTCCGGCAACGGATTGGTTGTGATCCTGCAGGGCCGAGACCAGACGGCGGAGTTCCTGGGGTTGCGCTAAATCCCGCAAACCGGCGGTGTTGGGGGAGCTGATGTTGATGACAAAAAAGTCGCCGAGGGCGTGGAGCAGTTTGAATGAGCCGAGATAATCGGCAGGGGCATCCGCCAACGGGGTAACCTTGGATTTTCCGAGGTTGATGCCAATGGGAAAATCCTCGATCGCATGGTGGGTGCGCAACCAGCGGAGGCGGGAGGCAAAGGCCTTGGCTCCGACGTTGGGAAAGCCGAGCCGGTTGACCAAAGCCTGCTGGGCCGGATAGCGGAAGACGCGGGGTCGGGGATTGCCGGGTTGCGGGTGGTAAGTGACGGTGCCCAACTCCGCAAAGCCGAAGCCGAGATCTTTCCAGGCCAAGGGCGTTTCACCGTTCTTGTCGACGCCGGCCGCGATGCCGAGCCGGTTGCGGAAAGTCAGACCCATGAGGTTGACCCTCTCCTCCCGCGGAGGTTTGGAAGGCACGAACAGGCGGGCCAAGCCGGGAACCCGCAAGGCGGCCAAGGTCAGACGGTGGGCGGTCTCCGGCTCGAAGCGGAAGAGAACCGGGCGGAGCAGGGAGGAGTAGAGACTCATTTGCCGATACAAAATTGGGCGAAAAGACGGTCCAACACATCCTCCGATGTGCCGACGCCGAGGATGGATTCCAAGGCCTGGAGGGCGAGACGAAGATCGGAGGCGACCAGTTCCGGGGCGGCGCGGGTGGCGAGAGAGCTGGAGGCGGTGGCAAGGGCCTCGGTGGCTTTCTGAAGGCCTTCGGCATGACGGGCGTTGACGGCGATCTCCTCGGATCCGGGGGCGAGCAGGTTGCCGGCGAGGCGTTGGGCCACGGCTCTTCGCAAGGAATTCAAGCCCTCTCCGGTTTTGGCGGAAACGGGGTGGCCCTCGCCGGAGTAAGCGCCGGGCAGGTCGGCCTTGGTGAGAATTTTGAGAAGTTTTCCGTTGAAGCGCACCCACTCGGATTCGCAGGGATCTTTGGGCTGGGTTCGGTCGACGAGGGCCAGCACGAGATCGGCCTGCTCCGCGGCCGTGCGGGTCCGGTTGATTCCCTCCTGCTCGATCGGTTCAGAGGAAGGCCGGAGTCCGGCCGTGTCGATCAACCGGACAGGAAAGCCTGCGAGCTCGATGGACTCTTCCACGGTGTCGCGGGTGGTGCCGGGAATGGGGCTGACAATCGCGCGGTCGGACCCGAGAAGGGCGTTGAGGAGGCTG
>RGTE01000058.1 GCA_010025475.1 Verrucomicrobiota bacterium | reverse complement strand
GGACCAACCCCGAAACGACCTGCAGCCCAAGTTGACTTCGGCCATGACCCGAACCGCCATCCGTACCGGGGCCCAGATTCTCGAGAAAGCGGCCGGCTCCCAGGGGGGAGGGGATGCTGCCAAAGCCGCCGGTCAGATCCTAAACTCGCTTTTCGGTGCGCCGCCGAAATAGGTCAGTTCGTCACGTCAAAGGTGTCGTCCGTCGAACGCCCCTGCCAGCGCTGAAGGAGATGCTTAAAGAGCTTTCCCAGGGTCTCACGGTCGGTAAGGCGGTACTCGATGATTTTGGCATGGCTCGTTTCGGGAAACTTCTTCACCACGGAGTTCGTGACGGTTTTTACCGATCCCGGGGCGCGGGAGGCGATCTCTTCCGCAACCCGGCCTATGCCATCGGGCAAAGACTGTCCGGGCAAACCTCCCGTGTCCGGAGAAGGCTTCTCAAGGACATAAAACCTGGTTTGGGTGGATCCTCGGGTGGCCACCGTCACTTCCACGACCCGCAAAGTTCCGTCGAGGAGGTATTCGTGCTGACTGACAGAGTCCACGGCACCTAACGCCACCGAATAGTAATTTCCGTCGCGAAACTGGCAGTTCCATACAGCCATCCGGCTGGATGTTGCCGGGGTGCTCGGGTTGGTGGTCTGGCACCAGCCGGATCCAATGCAGAAGAAACAAAAGAGGAAATAATTCCTCATCCGTAGCTTTTGAAAAATTTCTTTTTGTCCTCGCCGGGCTCCGCCCTCGGGGTTGAGGGGGCAGAGGGCCCTGGCGGGGTCTCCCGCACCACGGAAGGTTCCGACTCCAAGTCCTCTTCAAGCTCGGGCATTTCCATCTGCGGACCGCGGTCCGGCATCATCGAGGGAGGTGTGCCCCCGCTTGCCTCCACGAAGGCCATCTGCACCTGCTGAAGAGCCTCCTTGAGGATTTTTTCCTCCTGCGCATTGAGGTTGCCTTGGGTCTTGATGGCGATCAGGTCGAGGTGGTCGATCATCATCTTGGCCGCCTGAAGGTTCGGGGGAAGGCGTTCGCCCTCGGGGGTTGGAATTCGGCCCAGGACGTAAAGAATGTTCTGGGCCTGCACCATGATGAACTGGACGAACTTTCTCGTCGTTTCCGTGCTGGCCGCCGGGTTGGTCTTTTGAAACTCGGCCATAAACGATGCCTTCCGTTCAGTCAGATTCGGTCGAGGCGGTCGGCTGTTGGGACCGGTTCCCAGTCGTTTTGGCCCGGGCAGGGGAGGTGGTCCGGAGTTTAGACTTCTTCGGGGTCTCAACGGCTTGGGGCTGAAACGGCACGTCAAAGGCCTCCGCAAACGACCACAGCTCTCCAAAGTCATCGATTTTATCGTTCTCACTTTTTCCAAGCACTCCTAAGCTCACCAGTTGAAAGACAATCTCACCTACGTCCGAGCACTTGGTGATGCCCCAGTCTTCCAGCACCGTCTTGGCCAACGGACCGAATTCCTCCAAAGCCAAGTCACGAAAACCCTCCAGCAATTCCCTCCCGCTGACATGAGCCGGTCGTTCCTCCTCCTCTCGCTTTAATTTCCGAAGGCAGTAATCAAGGGCGCGCCGGACAAAATGATACGCCGCCGGGGCGTACTTTGGAGTTTGCTCCCGGAGTTTGGCAATTGCCTGATCCATCGTCAGATGGGCCATAAAGGAAATTATGGCTGAATTACGCCAAAATGTCTATGGCTCAACCGCCGGAAAATAGAATTTTATAAGCGGAAATCGTGATTATCAGCCATCCGACCCCCAAGAGAATCTTTCTTTCCCTTCCCCGCAAAAGCACTGATTTCATCCGGAAATCAAGTTCACGATGCGCCCAGGTACAACAATCATCTTTTGGACTGTTTTCCCCCCGCACCAACCACCGAAATCCGGATGGGCCCGCACCAAGGCTTCAATTTCCTCACGATTAGCCAGACTAGGAACGGTGATCCGGCCCCGCAACTTGCTGTTCACTTGTACGGCCAGTTCCGCAGAATCCTCCTGCAGATCCTCTTTCCGGAAGGTGGGCCAAGCCGCAACACTCACCAAGCCTTTCCCGCCAAGTCGGGCATGGACTTCCTCCGCCAAATGCGGCGCGAAGGGGGCCAGTAAGCGGGATAGTTGCATCACCGCCGCCGTCGGCCTCTTTACCAGTCCGGTGAGGTGATTCACCAGAACCATCAGCGCCGAAATTGCCGTGTTGAACTGCAGCTTTTCAAGATCCTCGGTCACCTTGGCCGTGGCCTTGGCCAGGGCTCGGACTGTTTCGGGTGAAGGTGCGCCGTCCGTCAGCGTGGAAGAGGGGATCCACTCCCCGGAATCCGTTTCCTCGCAAACCAACCGCCATACCCGGGCGAGGAACCTCACGGAACCCTCCATGCCTTTGGAACTCCAAGGTTTCATCTGCTCCAGCGGTCCAAGGAACATTTCAAAGACCCGCAAGGCATCCGCACCATGCTCACGGATCACCTCGTCGGGATTCACCACATTGCCCAGGGACTTCGACATCTTGCGATTATCCTCTCCCAGGATAATTCCTTGGTTGACCAAACGCCGGAAGGGCTCCGGGTGCGACACCAGTTTCAGGTCGAACAACACTTTGTGCCAGAACCTTGCGTAAAGCAGGTGCAGGACCGCGTGTTCCGCTCCGCCCACATACAAATCCACCCCTCCGCCCGACATCCAATACTTCTCCGCCTCCGCGCTCCAGGGCTTGGCGTCGTTCTTTGGATCGCAAAAGCGGAGGTAGTACCAACAGGAACCCGCCCACTGCGGCATCGTGTTCAGCTCCCGGGTCCTCCCGTCCGGCAACTTTCGCCACGCCTCCGCCTTGCCCAAGGGCGGTTCACCGGTTGCCGTCGGCTGAAAATCCACCAGTTCAGGTAGGGTGAGGGGAAGATCCTTATCCGAAAGCGGCTCGTGCCTGTCCCCGTTCCAAAGGATGGGGAAAGGCTCGCCCCAGTACCTCTGTCGGGAAAAGAGCCAGTCCCGCAGTTTGTACCGCACCTGCCGTCGCCCATGATTATTTTTCTCGAGCCAGTCTGCCATGGCGACCTTGGCCTGGGATGTCTTCAGTCCGCTTAAAAAGCCCGAGTCAAAATTCACGCCATCCTCCGGGAAACACTCCTTTTCCGGTTCCGATTCCGCCCGGATAACCTTCCGGACCGGCAACTGGTATTCCCGGGCAAATTCGAAATCCCGCTCGTCGTGGGCCGGTACCGCCATCACCGCGCCGGTCCCGTAGGAGGCCAGCACGTAGTCCGCCACCCAAATCGGGATTTTTTCCCCGTTGACCGGATTCACGACGGTCGCACCGGTCGCCACTCCGGTTTTCTTTTTTGCCAATTCCGTACGCTCCAGATCGCTTTTTGCGGCACTCTCCCGAACGTATTTCTCCACGGCCGCCTTGCGCTCGGGCGAGGTGAGGGGTCTCACCAACGGATGTTCCGGCGCCAACACCAAGTAGGTGGCCCCAAACAGGGTGTCCGGCCTCGTCGTGTAAACCGCGATCTTTTCACCGGAGCCGACCACCGAAAAGATCACCTCCGCGCCTTCGCTTTTCCCAATCCAGTTTCGCTGCATCTCTTTTAGTGACTCCGGCCAATCGAGTAGGTCCAGATCCTGCAACAACCTTTCCGCATAAGCCGTGATCTTCAACATCCATTGACGCATTGGGCGTCGTTCCACCGGATGATTGCCGCGCTCGGACCTGGGTCCTTCCTCGGTCGCCAATACTTCCTCGTTGGCCAACACCGTTCCCAGGGCAGGGCAGTACCAGACCGGCGCCTCCGCAACGTAGGCGAGCCCCTTTTCATAAAGTTTGAGAAAGATCCACTGGGTCCACCGGAAATACTTCGGGTCGGTCGTGTCGATCTCCCGGTCCCAATCGTAACTGAAGCCCATCGCTTGGATCTGCCGCCGGAAATTGTCGATATTCCGCGCGGTCGTCACCCGGGGGTGGGTCCCGGTCTGTACGGCGTGTTGTTCGGCCGGCAGGCCAAAAGCGTCCCAGCCCATCGGATGGAGGACGTTCATCCCAAGCATCCGCCGATATCGCGCCACGATATCCGTGGCGGTGTAGCCCTCCAAGTGGCCCACATGCAGCCCGGCCGCAGACGGGTAGGGGAACATATCGAGGATGTAGGCCTTCGGCTTTTCCGATCCCGGTTCTCCCGGTTGGGCCGCCCGGAAGCAGCGCGCTTCCGCCCACGCTTTCTGCCAGCGGGGCTCGATTTCGGCGAATGGGTACGGGGCGTGGGTTGGCATGGTTCCGAAAACGCGATAGTAAACTCGATCCGCCATGCCAAGTCGAACTCCGGCGCAAAAACCCGTTCTATGGATTGCCACCCGCAACCGTGGGAAAACCCGCGAATTCTCGCAACTGCTCCGTGGCGTCTGCCGGGTCCGCGACCTTCATGGCCTGCCGCACTTTCCGGAAATCCGGGAAACCGGAAAGTCCTTCGCCGCCAACGCCCGCATTAAAGCCTGCGCACTTAGTCGGGCCCTCCCGAATCATCCCATTTTGGCCGATGATAGCGGGCTGGTTGTCCCGTCTTTGGGAGGTCGTCCAGGGGTCTATTCCGCCCGTTTTTCCGGGCCCCAAGCCACAGACCAGTCCAACCGGACAAAACTTTTAAGGCTCCTGAAGGGCAAGAGCGGCTTCCTTAGGAAGGCCTATTTTGAGGCCTGGTTGGTCATCGCTGAAAACGGGGCTGTTTTGGGCTCGGTCTCGGGCCGGGTTTGGGGTCAGATTACCCATGTTGAGGCGGGAACCGGGGGCTTTGGATATGATTCCATTTTCCAGCCCAAAGGTTTTTCCAAGACCCTTGGACAGCTTCCGGCAATCACCAAACACCGGATCAGCCACCGGGCGAGGGCAGTGGCAAAGTTTAAACCCCGACTCAGCAGACTCCTTAAGACTTCTCGATTGAAAAAGTGTATTTAATACAATATTTATTGTGCGACAAATTGCCATAAGAGGCATAGGAAGTAGCCTTCCGCACCCTCCTTTTCATCCTCCCAGTCTAGTGAATCAATCCCCACCGCCTCGTAAACGGCCAGTACACAAACGCCCCTTTTCCGACCAAATTCCTGGACGGAACTGCGCCCCAGCCGCGGCTATCAAAGCTGTTGGCACTGTTGTCCCCCATGGCCCAGTAATCCTTTCCAGGCACCTGATAAGAGTCGTCCGGATTGGTCATAAAGGTCGGCCCCAATGTGTACCCGCCATAGCCGTCCTTTTGAGAGGCCACCCGTTGGCAGGCCCAATCTTGGGCCGGCTGGCCATTAATCCATAGTTCAGGCGGCCGGACCTGCAGCCGATCTCCGCCCAAGGCCACGCATCGCTTGATGTAATATTGGGATCCCTCGATTCCGCGAAGCCTTAGGCCGGACTCGATCCCTTCAATGCCGTCCGTGGTAAAGACAAAGGTTTCCCCGCGCTCCGGTTTTCGGATCTGGTAGATGACCTTATTCACAAAGAGATGATCGCCGCTGGCGGAGCTGAAGTTGGCGAGGACTTCTCCCGCTTTCACCGCGTCTCCCGCCCGCACCTTCAATCCGCCTTCGCGGGCCTGCTGGAGGCCGGTCCAGACACTTTCCATCCAGCCATTTCCAACGATTTCCGTGGTCGTCCACGGAATCACGCCGAACAAACGACCTTCGCGCACGGAAGCGATGGTCCCGTCCCTCGGTGCCACCGCCCGATGCCATCCCTTGCCTGACCAAACCAAATCAAAAATCCGCATGGGCCAGGACGGCGGCGGTCGGCTCTCCGGCTCATTCAGGATTCCAAACAAGGTGGGTCGCATGGAATGGGTGGGAATCTTGAAAGGTTGAAGAAAATAAGCCCGCACCCCCAGGGCTAGGGCGATCGCCACCAGAGCCACCTCGGCATTTTCCCTCCGGCCATGGTGCTTGTCGGTGCGCAGAAGATCGCCGTATTGGGTCTCTAGGTTTTTCAGCACTTCCCCTCTCCTCTGGCCTGACGCGCCCCAACTCAGCGCCTCGCGGGCGGACTGACTGGCCTCCTTCAGGCGCGTCAGGGTTTTTTCCGGGAGGACGTCGCGCCCGTAGCGAATCTTTTTTCCCAGAAAATGTTCAATGGCCTTGAGGTGCTTCCGCTCCGCCCGGGACTGACCCAAAAAAATCATCTTAATCCCCGAAGGCCTTCAACACCTGCAGGAATGCCTCCTGCGGGATGTCCACCTTGCCGAACTGCTTCATCCGCTTTTTCCCCTCCTTCTGCTTCTCCAACAGCTTCCGCTTCCGGGTAATGTCGCCCCCGTAACACTTCGCCGTCACGTTCTTTCCGAAGCTCTTCACGTCCTCGCGGGCCACCACCTTCCCGCCAATCGCAGCCTGCAGGGCCACCTTGAACAATTGCGGCGGGATCACCTCCTTCAGCTTGGCCGTCAGCACCCGACCCCGTGAGGCTGCCTTCTCGCGGTGCACGATACAGGAAAACGCATCCATCGGCTCCCCGTTCACCAAGATCTCCAGTTTGACCAGGTCGTTCGTCCGGTAGGGGCCGTGTTCGTAGTCCATGGAGCCGTAGCCCCTCGTGATCGATTTAATCCGGTCACTGAAGTCCACCAGGATCTCATTCAGCGGAATCTCCGTGGTCAACATCACCCGCTTCGCATCCAGCGACTCCGTCTTCTGCACCTCCCCGCGCTTTTCCCGCACCATCGCCACAAGGTCGCCGATGTTCTCGTTCGGGCACAGCAAATAGACGGTCACCATCGGTTCGCGAATCTCCTCAATGACGCTTGGATCCGGCATCTGCACGGGATTTTCCACCTTCAAAACCTTCCCGTTGGTCAGGTGCACCTCGTAGATGACGCTCGGATAGGTCGAGATCACCTCCATGTCGAACTCCCGCGCCAACCGCTCCTGCACGATCTCCATGTGGAGCAGGCCCAGAAAGCCGCAGCGGAAACCGAAGCCAAGGGCCGGTGAACTCTCCGGGGTGTAGACCAAGGCGGAGTCATTGATCTGCAGTTTCCCCAGCGCCAGCTTCAGCTTTTCAAAGTCGGCCGAGTTGATCGGGTAGATC
>RGTE01000057.1 GCA_010025475.1 Verrucomicrobiota bacterium | reverse complement strand
AAAATCCCCGCCTGAACGCGCCGTGGAGTGCCAGAAGTGCGCCCGCCGGCCAGCCACCGTCTTCATGACGACGGTGGTGGGTGGGGAACTCAAGCGGACCGATCTCTGTGAGGAGTGTGCCCGCGCCAGCGGGGCGGTTCATCCTTCCGGGTTCCTCTCCGCCGAAGCCCTCATGATGGGGTCCACTCCCGCGACCGCCGTGGAGGCCGAGAAATGTCCGGCCTGTGGCTATACTCTCGATAGCTTGAACAAAACCGGCCGGCTCGGCTGCGCTGTGTGTTACGAGAAGTTTTCCCTCTCCCTGGCCGCGGCCCTGCAGGAATCGCAGAAAGGCATCGCACACACCGGGAAGCGACCGGGAAGAAAGAAAGCCGGCCACGACGAGCTGGAGGCCGAATTACAGCAACTGATCCGCACCGAACAGTACGAGGAGGCGGCGAAGGTTCGTGACCGGATGGCCAAATTGAAACCCGCCGCCCGGAAAGGGAAAGCGGGATGAAAGTCCCCCTCGAATGGCTGCGCGAGTGGTGCGAATGGCAGGAAGCTCCCGCCCAGGTGGCCGACCGCTTCACCCGGAGCGGCACGGAAGTCCTCTCGATGCGTTCGACAGGGAGCCAGGTGCCCGGTGTGATCACCGCCAAGATTCTGGAAAAGAAACCCCATCCGAACGCGGACCGCCTGACCGTTTGCCAGGTGGACGACGGGAGCGGTCCCCGCCAAGTGGTGTGCGGGGCCAAAAACCACAATGCGGGGGACATTGTTCCCTTGGCCAAGCCCGGCACAGCCTTCCCCGATGGCATGACCATCAAATCGGCCAAACTCCGCGGGGAAAGCTCCGAAGGCATGCTTTGCTCGGCCAAGGAGCTTGGAATTGCCGAGGATGCCGAGGGGCTTCTGCTTCTGCCGAAGGAGACCCCGCTGGGAGTGCCTTTGGAAAAGCTTTTTCCCGGCGAGACCGTGCTCGAGTTCGAGGTCACGCCCAATCGGGCCGACCTTGCCTCCATGGAAGGCGTGGCCCGTGAATTCACCGCCTTGGGAGCCAAGCCGAAGGATCGCCGCCCGATTCAGGCCCCTGCGGCCGATCCCTTGTCAGGGTGGAAAGTGGAAGTTACGGATCCGAAGGACTGCCCCCAATACTCCCTGACAGCCATCTCCGTTAAAGCGGGGATCGATTCCCCCGACTGGATGAAGAAGCGGCTGGCGGCCTGCGGGATGCGCAGCTTGGGCCTGTTGGTGGATGTGACGAATTACGTCCTGCTGGAAATCGGTCAACCGGTGCATGCCTTCGATTCCGCGAAAATCCAGGGCAACACGATCCATATCCGTCGCGCCAAAACGGGGGAGAAGATCGGCGGTCTGGATGGCGGCTGCCATGAGCTGACCCCGCAGGATCTGGTCATTGCCGATGGGAAGAGCCCGGTGGCCTTGGCGGGGGTGGTGGGAGGAAAAGAGAGCTCGGTCGACTCAGGGACCCGAAAAATTCTTTTGGAATCCGCCCGGTTTCATCCCGGAACGGTTCGGAAAACTGCGCGGAGGTTGTCGCTTCACACGGAATCCTCGCGGCGGTTTGGCCGGGGAGGCCTGGATCCCGCCTTGGTGGAGCGGGCCCGGAACCGGGTGATCGGGCTGCTCCAGGAGTGCGGCGCCCTGGAAAAAGTGGAGGGGACCCTGACGGTGGGAACCGGGCAAAGGAAGGAAAGTGCGGCCATTTCTCTCCGGCTGTCCAAAGTTGAAAAGATGATCGGCCAAGCCCTGGATCCGAAAAAAATTCAAAGTCGCCTGACCGCCTTGGGATTTGAGGCCAAGGGCGACGGCTGGATTCCTCCAAGCTGGCGTGAGGATATCCGCGAGGAGATGGATCTGATTGAGGAACTTGTGCGTCTCGAAAATCTGGATCAGGTGCCTTCCATGCTGGATCCGCTGGCAGAAGGCGACTCCGCGGAGGATCGCGAAGACCGGCGCCGCCGGCGGATCCGTACCTTTTTGACCGAGCGTGGATACTCGGAGACGCTGACCGGAAGCCTGGTTCGCAAGGAAGATAAAACGGCTGTGAAACTTTCAGTCCCGGCCGGACCTGAGGCGGCGGCTCTGCGCAGTTCCCTGATTCCGGGAATTCTGGGATCCGCCGGTCGGAATGTGTCCCGAGGGATGACCGATCTGAAGCTTTTCGAAATCGGCCGGGTGGTGGGGGAGGGGGGGAAGGAGGAAATCCGCCTGGCCCTGTTGGTGGCCGGGCGCGAGCGGCCCGTGGATTGGCAGGAAAAGGAGGATCAAGCCGGCTGGTTCAGCCTGAAAGGGGTGGTGGAGGAGTTGCGGGCCCGGTTTCCCGGGATTTCCACGGAGCCAAAGTTACGCGAGGTCGGAGCCGCGGAGAAAAAGCAGGCCGGATTAAAAATCCCCGTCTGGGTGGGGGAAATTCCCCTGGGATCCGCCTCCGGCAAGCTTGCGGAAAACCGCGAGATCAGCAGTTTTCCGGGAGTGGAACGGGACCTGGCCCTCGTGCTCCCCGAAACGGTTCCTTACGCCGAGGTGGGTTTGACCGGTTCCGGGATCCCTCGGGAACCAAAGTTCCCAAAGGCTCAATTTCTTTGGGTTGCCGCTTGAAATTCCGTTCCGCCACGCTTACGTTGACGGAAGAAATGGTGAGCGGTTGGGAGAAGAAGATTCTCGAGTCGCTCTCCACCCGGTGCCAAGCCAAGCTCCGGGGAGTTCTTTGAACCAAGTTGGTTCGGCTTCACGCCCTGCCCGGCGCGTGTGACGGATCAATTTCTTTCGTCCGATATAATCAAATACGAGGCCCAACCTTAATCCGAACATGTCATGCCTTGATTGGAAGGCAGACGCGGAAGCGGGAGCCTCAAGTTCTGGAGGATTCCAGGGTCGAAAGAAATTTTCCTAGCGCCCGGGTGGGGCGTGTTTTTTTAGGGGGTGGTGGGGCCGGGAATCCTGGAGGCGAGTTCCTTGACCTTGGGTAGATTGGTCAAGAGGTCGGCGATCGCATCGTAGCGACCGGAGAGCAGGCCCTGTTGGGCGATCGGTTTCATGGTGACAGGAAAGGAAAATGAACCGGCCTTTACGGTGAGTTTTTCGAGATCGATCTCCACCTCTGTTTCCGGTTTTTCCGAGACCAGCTTGCTGAGGGCCTGGAGGTCGGCCTGCTTGGCGGAAACACAGGGAAGCCCGAGGGTGGTGCTGTTTCCGAAAAAAATCTCCGCGAAGTTGCCGGCGATCACCGCTTTGAATCCGGCCCGGACAATCGCCTGGGGCGCGTGCTCCCGGGAACTCCCGCACCCGAAATTCATGCCGGACACCAGGATGGTCGCTCCCTTGTGCTTGGACTGGTCGATCGGGTGATTCTTGGATTTTCCTTCCGGGGTGTAGCGGACATCCCGGAACAGGTATTCGCCGAGTCCGTCAAAGGTGACGCACCGCATATAGCGGGCGGGAATGATCCGGTCGGTGTCGATATCGTCCCCCTCCACGGGGACGGCGCGACCCGTTACCTTTTTGATCGGTGCGAGGGACATTTCAGGCAAAAATTTGGCGGGCGTCGCTGATTTTTCCAGTCACGGCGGCGGCGGCGACCATCACCGGACTCATCAGGATGGTTCGGCCGGTCGGGCTACCCTGGCGACCCTTAAAATTGCGGTTGGAAGAGGAGGCGCAGATCTCGTCCCCGATCAGCTGGTCGGGATTCATGCCGAGGCACATGGAACAACCGGCTTCCCGCCAGTCGAAACCCGCCTCCTTGAAGATTTTGTCGATACCCATTTCCTGGCAGACCTTGGTGACACCCTGGGAACCGGGGACGGCGATGGCCCGGACTCCAGAGGCAACCTTGCGCCCTTTGAGAAATTTGGAGGCCTCGACGAAGTCGGAGACCCGGGCGTTGGTACAGGAGCCGAAGAAGGCGACCTGGATGGGTTGACCGGCCAGCTTTTGGCCGGCCTTGAATTTCATGTGTTCGAGAGCCTCCTTCGCGGAAGCACGATCGGCTGCGGGCAGTTTTTCCGGTTCGGGGATGGCCTCATCAATGAAGATGGCCTGGCCGGGATTAATGCCCCAGGTGACCGTGGGCCGGATTTCCGAGGCATCGAAAACCTTCACATCGTCGTACTTCGCGTCCGGATCAGAGGCGACCTTTTTCCACTCGATCACCGCGGCATCCCAATCCTTGCCCTTGGGGCAGTAAGGGCGACCTCGCAGATAGGCGAAGGTCTTTTCATCGGGATTGACGTAACCGGCGCGGGCGCCGCCTTCGATCGACATATTGCAGATGGTCATCCTCTCCTCGATGGAATTCACCCCCAAGGTGCGAATGACATGGAGAATGATGTCCTTGGCGTAGACGCCGGGGCCGAGCTTTCCGCGGACCTCGATCTTGCGGACCTTAAGCGGGGAGAGGGCCATCGTCTGGGTGGCGAGGACATCGCGGACCTGGCTGGTGCCGATGCCAAAGGCGACCGCGCCGAAGGCCCCGTGGGTGGAAGTGTGGGAATCGCCGCAGGCGATGGTGGTTCCCGGTTGGGTGATGCCCTGTTCGGGGCCGACGATGTGAACGATGCCTTGTTTGCCGGAGGGGATGTCGAAGAAGGTCACGCCAAATTCCGTACAGTTCTTGCGGAGTTCCTTGATCATGGCGTCCGCCAAGCTGTCCTTGAAGGGCTCCACGCGCTGGTCGGTCGGAACGATGTGGTCGACGGTGGCAAAGGTCCGCTGGGGAAAGGCCACCTTGAGGCCGAGATCGCGCAGCATTCCAAAGGCCTGGGGACTGGTGACCTCATGGATCAGGTGGGTGCCGATGAAAAGCTGGGTCGATCCGTCGGGCAGTTTGCCCACGGCATGCCGATCCCAAACTTTCTGGAAAAGCGTTTTACCCATAAGGGTTGAGAATAAACGATTTAGGTCCGACAGGCAAAGACGGAGTAGGTGGTGAGATTAGGAGGAAGAGGAAGTGGATTTTCGCTGCCAGAGCGTGGCATCGGCGAAGGTAAGTTGAAATTTGCGGCGGTGTTCGCGGAGGAGAAAAGGAAGGTCTTGGCGGCGGATCAGGCGGAAACTGGGGGTCATCAGTTTTTGAATGGAGTGAAATGAATTTTTCAGCCACCGCGGGCGGGGAGTGAACTGATCCGTCCAGGTGTAGGGGGAAGTGAGCAGCAGCAGGCCGCCGGGGCGTACCAGCGAAGGTAAAATATTTTTCAGAAGTCTGCCGGGGTCTTTGACCCGGTCGACCAGGTTGGCCACAAGAACCAGGTCGAATTTTCCCAAGGCCGGCAACTTCAAGGCATCACCCGTTCGAAAACGGACCCTTGATCGGCATTTCTTTTGGGGTGCCAGAGCCTTGATGATTTGAGTCAAGGCTCCCTCCAGTTTTATAGGGAAACGAATCGATCCTTGTTGGGCCAGGGTTTGGGCTGCCCGGATAAAGGTGTTGGAAAAATCAACACCCACTACCTCAGGGACGTTTTTGGAAAGCCCAAAAGAGGATCGCCCCACCGCGCATCCCAGGTCCAAAGCCCTGCGAGGCTTGAGTCGACGCCGCCTGGCCTCGGTCAGAAGCAGGTCCGCACAGGTCTGGGGAAAGTTTTTGATTCCGAAAGGCGGGGCGTACCCCTTGGGCAGAAGAACTCCCGGTTCGAGGTAGTGAAAGGCCAGATACTCCGCCAGCGCGGAGGAGGTTTCGTAAGTGGATTTCAGGCGAGAAGCTGTTCGAGGTAGGCAGAAGGACGGTAGTTTTCCATGACCACGGTGTCTTTGCCATCGCGGTGCATCCGGACCTGTTTCACGGTGATCTCCGGGGTCTTGTGGGGGGCATAGAGGATGTCGTCGTGGGTGGCGTTAATCCTTTCGGCGAATTTATCGGGCGTGAGGTGTCCGCCGAGGTGGTCGGAGCGACCGGTGGCCACGTGGATGGTTCCGAGGACTTTCTCGTCCTGGATGTCGCGTCCGCTGAAGGGGAGAAGCTGGGTTCCAAAACCAAGTTCGCCCAATTCCCCCGTGACCGGATCGCGTTTTAATTTGGCGAGATGTTGGTCAAAGGTCTGGCGGTTGCCGGAAAGAAAGGTTCCCCCGACCTGGCGACCGTCCTTCACATCGAGGATCGCCAGGGTGCCGTCCTCGAATTTCATCGGCATCTGACCCGAGGCCCCGGTGGGGACGAAATAGACCTCACCGGCGGGAAGATTGGCCACGTCCGGGGTCTTGCCACGGCAGAGGCCGTGCGATTTCTGGGCTTCCTGTTTTCCAAGGTCGAGGTGAAGGGTGCAGGATTTTCCGCCGACCTCGTAATCGATCTCCACCCAGTCTGACTTGGTGAGGCCGAGTCGAAGCTTTTCCGCCTGACGGCTGACGGCGTTGTAGTCCACGGCAAGGCCGGTTTTCAGGATGATCTCGTTGAGGCCGTGCAGGGTGGCCCCGCGGAAGCCGTGTTTTTTGGCGGAAGCGGTGAGGGGTGCGGTAGCTGAGTAGGTGGAAATGCACAGGATGATGTCGTACTTCGGATAAATATCCTTCTCGAAGGAGAGGCGGCGGCCTTGGGTGTCCACGACCAGATCGTCCATGTCCAGGTTACTGCCTCCGGTTTTCTTGTAGGCGTACAATTCCCCGCCGGTGAGACCCAGTTCATTGCCGGTGCCGTTATTCAGCCCCTGATAAAAAATGTCGTGGGCGTATTTTTGGACGGAGAGGGCGGGGTTTTTGAGGAAAGCCAGGTCCTTCACCTGCATGGGGTCGTCCAGGTCGATGAGAACGCAGGTTCGTTCCCCCTTTTGAGGTTCAAAAACCGTGCGGAGAAGGCGGGTTAAGTCAAACGGGGGGAACGATTTGGGTATCTCCAGTTTTGCGGAAGGCATCCACGGATCCTAATCGAAAACAGCCCTTCCGCAAATACCCGCTTGAGGATGTTTCCGCGGGGCTGGCATGGGGGTGCGTCGGTCGGGCAGAATCCCTCGATGTCCGTTTCCGAGAAAAACCGTTCCGATTACTTCGATTTTCTTAGGTTTCCGACCGTTTCGGCCGATCCGGCAAGGGACCAGTCGATGCGGGACTGTGCCTCCTGGCTGGAAAAAAAGTTTGGGGAGATGGGATTAGAGGCGGAGGTCGTGGCCACTCCCGGGGCGCCGGTGGTGATCGCCAAGTGGAGCAAGGCTGGGGTCG
>RGTE01000056.1 GCA_010025475.1 Verrucomicrobiota bacterium | reverse complement strand
CGCCTGAGGAGTGGGAGAGGCAGGCGACTCTGGCTCGGCTGAAGTTCCGCCGGCGAAGGCTCCAAAAATGGGGGCATTCTTAACATCGATCTCAAGCTTTTCCTTATTCTCCCGAATGATTTTCAGCCGGTTGGAATCCAGCTCATCCAGGCAAAAAAGGGGGAGAATGGGCCGAGAAACTTTCCCTTTTTTATGCACAGGGTACTCCACGCCTCTTTTCTCGATGCATAGAACAAAACCATAAGATCCACCCATCTCCGCATTGGGGTCTCCTTGTTCAACCAGAACCACGTCCATCGAGAGCGGGACGCCTGCTTTCATCCGAATCCAATCTCCTTGTCTTAATTTGGACCAATCACGGCGGCTCTCGTCCAGTTTTCCGTCTTTTGTGATCGGGAAAAAATCGAAACCATCCGGTCCCTCCCTGTCTTTGCGATCCGTATAGGAAACGAGGGGGCTGAAAGTCGCGTCCAGCCTGACAATGCCCGACACGAGAACGATGATGGCATCGTCACCCAGCCCCACAAAACGGTACTCCCCATCTTCCGGGGCTGCCAATGAACCTTTGTAGTGAATGATGAAGTTGTTGGGCTTCACCTTTCCCTTGACGCCGAAAGCCTCCGGAGCGTCCAGGGCGGATCTCAAGGGGATAAAAAAACTGGTTTCAAAAAATTTTTTTTCCACACGGTAATACTCCCCAAGCACAGACGGTCGGAACCGGTTGGAAATGATCTTTTTCACGACTTCCGCAAAGTTCCTGTCGGTAACCCCGCTGGGTTTTTTCCCATCCGCTTTGAGCTTGAGGTCGTACATGGTCCCCTCCAGTTCGCCTCCCATTTTCTCGGAAAACCCGAAAAGGGTGGATTTGCCGGTGCGTTTTCCCCCGGCTCGGCCTACCGGACGAGGGGACCCCGCCAGCTTGGTCCCCCCGCTCATTCCCGTCGGGGCGGAAGCTTTTGCGGGGGCAGGGGGCGCGAAGGAGGGAACGGTGCTGGGCGTCGAAAGGGCCAGAATGTCGGTGCTTTGATCGGTTTCGGTGGGTTTGACCTCGCTCTCCATGGCCATGGGTTCGGATTCCGGTTCGGGGGTAGGCTCCTCCGGCGAAGGGGGAGCTGCGGCTTCCGCCCCAGCTTCCCCGCCCACATTCTGACTGGTGAAAATCGCCAGCGGGTTACCGCCTTTAAAAATCACCACGCTTCCCCCCACCAGAAGGAGGAGGACATGCACGGCAATGGCAATGAGAAACGGGGTGGAAGTAAGAAGGGCAGCCAGAGCAACAAACTTCCTTTGATTCTGTTTTTTATCGGCCGGGGCGGCGGGTTTGGGCTTGGCCGATGCGGACATGATTCCAGTTTATCGCCCAAGGGATAAGGAATCTAGTCGAACCCCAGGTGTCTAAGGATTTTTCGGTGCGGAGCCGGCAAGGCGACCCGGCGAAGTTCCACGGAACGCACCCACCTTCCCGGGATTCCGGCAGGAGGCCGGGAAGAAATGAAAACCGACGATTGGATCAGGTAGCGGGTGAAGGGGTAGGTAATCTTCATCCGAGGTTTGCCCGGGGGTCGATGAGAGGCAGTCGGCAGAAAAGAAAGACCCCGCCAGCGACTTTGAGGGTGGGTTTGGGTAAGCCAGACTTTGCCGTTCTTGGCGGGGAGGAGAATATATTCAACCTGACGTGATGGTGCGGGCCGGGAGCGGGGGTTGGATGGCAGTCTTTTTCTTGAGGGGCAGACCTGCCTTAAAGGGCATAGGGGGCAGCGTGGTTTTTTGGGGAGGCAGACCAGGGCCCCCAGTTCCATGAGAGCTTGGTTGTGGAGTCCCGGATTCTTTGGCGGAACCATTCGTTCCGCCAACCCCCGGAGGTCGGCGGCCTTCGGCGACTTTCCGTGGCGGGCAGCGAGACGGCCGAGCACGCGCGCCACGTTGCCATCGAATGCGGGGGTCGGCTTTCCGAACGCGATGCTGGCGATCGCCCCGGCCGTGTAATCCCCGATGCCGGGAAGTTGACGCAGGAGATCGGGGTCCGCGGGTAGCTCTCTCCCCGGCAAGCGGACCACGGCACGTGCGAGCGAATGAAGGAACCGGGCCCGGCGGTAGTAGCCCAATCCCTCCCACATCCGGAGAACCCGGGAAAAAGACGCCTTGGCCAACCGATCCCATCCCGGAAAGGCCTGCATCCAGCGCTGATAATAAGGAATGACTGTGGTGATCCGGGTTTGTTGGCACATGAATTCGGCGACGGCCGTACGGTAAGGGGTGGGCCGGGTGCGCCAAGGCAGAGGCCGGTGATGTTTTCGGTACCAGGCGTGGAGGCGAGGCAGGGCCCGTTGGATTTTGGATTCGATGGCGGTGCCAAGGGAAGTAGCTTGGGATCTCATGCCTGAGACGATGTTTACCCACACCTTGGACGAGGCCCAAGTCCAGCGGCTGCGGCAAGTGGCCGAGAAGAAGGGGTTTCAGTTCGGCCCCCTGGAATACGGACACTTCACCGCCCGGAAGGGGAAATGCGTGCTGAGTGCCTACCGCAGCGGAAAACTCGTGGTGGCGGGAAAGGAAGCAAAGGAGTTTGTGGAATTCGTGCTAGAACCCGAGGTGCTGGGAGTGGCGAGATTGGGCTATGAAAAGTTGCACAATCCGGAGATGTACGCGCCCCATTTCGGCATTGATGAAAGCGGAAAGGGGGACTTATTCGGGCCGTTGGTGGTGGCGGGGGTCTATGTCGACGAGGGTAAGGCGGAGCGGTTGATCGCCGCCGGGGTACGGGACAGCAAAACGATCACGAGTGACAAAAAAATCGGGGAATTGGCCGAAGAGATTGGAAAGGTGGTGGGACCAGCCCGGGAGGTGATCACGATCGGCCCGGAGCGTTACAGCGAGCTTTACCGGAAATTCAGGAACCTCAACCGGATGCTGGCTTGGGCCCACGGCAAGGTGATTGCCAACCTTCACGGCAAGGTGCCGGACTGCCCGCGGGCGCTATCGGACCAGTTTGGGGATCCTCGTCTGGTGGAAGGGGAACTGCGCCGGCAGGGGGTGGAGTTGAAGCTGGAGCAGAGAACCAGGGCGGAGAGCGATATTGCCGTGGCAGCCGCCAGTGTGCTGGCGCGGGCGGAATTTGTGCGGCAACTAGGCAGACTTTCTGCCGAAGCCGGTGTGGAGCTCGGCAAGGGGTCGGGTGCGGGTGTCAAAAAGCAGGCGGAAGAGATTTTTCAAAAAGGCGGAAGGGAAAAATTGGCCAAGTTGAGCAAAACTCACTTTCGCACCTTTGCAGAAGTCGTTGGTGATCCGGTTCCGCCGAAGGTGGAGTGGAAAAAGCGCGGAAGCTGATCTTTGCGAGGCAAAATCGGTAACTCCCTCAGCCATAAAAATTTACTTGGCGCGGCTTCGGAAAATGCCTAATTAGAACGACATATGGAAAACCTGACCAAAAGAGACCTCGTGGTTCGGATCAGCAATGAGACCAATCTCGTCCAGCAAGACGTGTTGAAGGTCATCCAGTTAACGCTGGATCACATCAAGGAATCCCTCCTCAAGGGCAACGCGGTGCAACTGCGCAACTTTGGTGTGTTTGAAATCAAGATCCGGAAGGCGAGGGTCGGTCGGAATCCGAACAAGCCGGAGACGGATGTGCCGATCCCGGCCCGGGCGGTGGTAAAGTTCAAGGCGGGCAAGGAGATGAAGGCGGAGTTGATCCGTAATTCGGCCAAGCTGGCCCAGGTCGTCTCCGAATCCGGGAACAGTTCCCCCTCGGCGGAGTCCTGACGGACCGCTCCGGTTGCGGAGCGGCCACATGACGGGTCAGCCCCTCCCGGGGTTCCGGGACTTTTTCCCCGAAGATCACTCCACCCTTCGCTCCCTTTTCTCCGCTTGGCGGGAGGCTTCGCGGAGGTCCGGTTTTGTGGAGTTTGAAGGGCCGGAGCTGGAAGCCTTGGAGCTGTATACCGAAAAATCGGGCGAAGAGATCATTGGCCAACTGTATCATTTCAAAGACAAGGGGGATCGGGAGGTGGCTCTCCGGCCGGAACTCACCCCCACCCTTGCAAGGATGGTGGCGGCCCGGCACCGGAATTACCGCAAGCCAATCAAGTGGTTCAGCATCCCCCGCCTGTTTCGTTACGAGCGGCCCCAGCGGGGGAGGCACCGGGAGCACTACCAGTGGAACTGTGACATCGTGGGGGAAAAGGGGGCGGCAGCGGATGCGGAACTGATCGCCACCTTGTGCCTGGGGCTCTCGTTGCTCGGGTTGGGGCCCAAGGACGTGGTGGTGAAAGTCAGCGACCGGGGGTGGTGGGATCTTTTTCTCGCCGACCAAGGGGTCAAGGAGGAGAAGAGGGCCGAAGTTTTGCGCATTCTGGACAAGCTGGAGGGGGCACCCACCGAGGAGTGGAAGAAAAAGTTGGGTGCTTTGGCTGAACCCATCGGGAACGCCTTGGATTCCAAGATCGCCCTTTCCGAAGGTTTGGAGCAGGTGCGACAGGCCGTGGGGGCCTTGGGATATGCGGACTGGTGCGAGGTGGATCTCCGGATCGTCCGGGGTTTGGCCTACTACACCGGCATCGTTTTTGAGGTCCATGACCGCGCCGGCAAGCTACGGGCGGTGGCCGGAGGGGGGCGGTACGACCATTTGCTCAAAAAATTAGGGGGAGAGGACCTGCCCGCCACCGGTTTTGGCATGGGGGACGCCGTGTTGTCGGAGCTTCTTACGGAAAAAAAATTTCTGCGTGCCGAGTCCACGCCGCCTGCGATTTTCGTGGTCGCGGAGAGCGCGGAGCGAAACCTTGCCCTGCAAATCGCAGGAAACCTGCGGCGGAACGGCGAAGCGGTGGATTACGACCCGGGTTCCGGCAAATGGGTGAAGCAACTGGAACTGGCTGAGGCCCGCGGGGCCCGCTGGGCACTGTTGGTGGGGCGGGAAGCGGCCCAAGGCAAACTTCTGGTGAAGGAATTGGCCACCCGGAAACAGGGCGAAATCGCCTTTCGGAAATCGGCGGACGGTGCGATTTCCCTTGAACCGGGTGTGGGGGATTGGGCGAAGGTGGTAGCTTCATGAAGCGTTCCCACAGCTGCGGGGCCCTGCGTTCCGGGGATTCCGGCCAGGAAGTCCATTTGGCCGGATGGGTTTCCGGGAGAAGGGACCATGGCGGGGTTATTTTCATCGATCTCCGGGACCGGGAGGGAATCACCCAGGTGGTGTTTAATCCGGCCCTCCATCCCAAGGTGGCCGAAATCGCCCACACCTTGCGATCGGAGTTTGTCATTGAGGTCAGCGGCAAGGTCACCCCCAGGCCGGAAGGAACCAAAAATCCGGGCCTCGGTACGGGTGAAATCGAGGTGATGGCCACCGGATTGGCGATCCTGAATCCGAGCGAGACTCCGCCCTTCCCGCTGGATGAAGAGGGGGTCAACGAGGACCTGCGGTTGCGCTACCGGTATTTGGATTTGCGCCGGCCGGCCATGGCGGAGGCCTTGCGGGCGCGTCATCGGGCTGCCCTGTCCATCCGTCACTATTTGGACCGGCAAGGATTCCTGGAGATCGAAACCCCCATCCTTTTTAAAAGCACTCCGGAGGGGGCGCGGGAATATCTGGTCCCATCCCGGCTCAACCCGGGGAAATTTTACGCCCTGCCGCAGTCGCCCCAGCAGTTTAAACAGCTTCTGATGGTGGCGGGGGCGGAGAAATACTTTCAGATCGCCCGCTGCTTTCGGGACGAGGATCTGCGGGCGGACCGCCAACCGGAATTTACCCAGATCGATATCGAGATGTCCTTTATCACCCGCGAGGACATTTATGCGGTGATCGAGGGATTGGTGAAAGCGGTGTGGAAGGAGGTCCGTGGCGTGGACGTGAAGACCCCATTCCCGAGGGTGACATTCACCGACGCCATGAACGCCTTTGGGACGGACAAGCCGGACCGCCGTTACGGGCTCCAGCTGGCGGACTTCACCGAGACGTTCCGGAATTCGGCATTCAAGGTGTTTCAGTCCGCGGTGGCGGCCGGCGGGGTGGTGAAGGCTTTGAACGCCAAGGGTTTGGCGGAAATCACCACCGGCCAGATCGAGGAGCTGACGAGCCTGGCCAAAGCCCACGGCGCCAAAGGACTGGCTTGGATCAAAGTGGAGGGCGGGGAATGGAAATCACCGATCGTGAAGTTTTTTAACGAGGCGGAAAAAAAGACCCTGACCGACCGGTTGGCGATCACGGAAGGTGATCTGATTCTCTTCGGGGCCGACCAGTGGACGGCAGCCTGCGAGGTGCTGGGTCTAGTTCGGATCCGCTGCGCCGAATATCTTGAGAAAGCGGGCAAATTGAAGCGGGATCCGGCCCAGCTGGATTTCCACTGGGTGATCGACTTTCCCCTTTTGCGCAAGGATCCGGAGCACCCCAATCTTGTCTCCAGCCACCATCCGTTCACCGCGCCGGTCGAAGATGATATTTCCCTTTTGGACAAAGAACCTCAAAAGGTGAGGGGGCAACACTACGATCTGGTGTTGAACGGTGTAGAACTGGGGGGAGGAAGCATCCGGATCCATCGCGGGGAGGTGCAGGACAAGTTGTTCCGGGATATCCTGAAACTGCCCGGGGAGATCGTGAGCAGCCGATTTGGATACATGGTGGAGGCGCTGAAATTCGGGGCACCTCCCCACGGGGGCATCGCCCTTGGATTCGACCGTTTGATGGCACTCCTGCTTGGTCATGAAAGCATCCGCGATGTGATTGCCTTCCCCAAGAATGCCCGCGGGCAGGATGTGATGAGCGGAGCCCCGGCCGAAGCCACCACGCGGCAACTCCGGGAAGTTCACGTCAAGACCGAAGCCGCCCCAGGCGTCTGAAAATCAACCCCTTGCGAAAAAAAAGCTTCGGATTAGATTATTTCTAATGAGTGACAAGAAGGACCAACCAAAGATCATTGCCTACCTGAAGCCCCACTGTGGTTGGAGTCGGGGGGTGCGTGCCGTCATGGCCAAATATCGTCTGGAATTCGAGGACCGGGATATTTGGAACGACATCAACCAGCGGGTTGAAATGATCCAAAAAAGCGGGCAGGAGCTTTCGCCCTGCGTGGAAATCGACGGCCACATGTTGGCGGATGTCAGTGGGGAGGAAGTCGAGGCCTGGATGCTGCAAAAAGGGATCGTCAAGCCGACGAGTGCGACCAGCAACGTGCCGACGGATCGTGGCTGTTCCGATGAGGAGCATGCCGCCCAGCGGGGGGAGATCCCCGTGCAGTTCAAGGGCTAACCCGATGAACCAACCG
>RGTE01000055.1 GCA_010025475.1 Verrucomicrobiota bacterium | reverse complement strand
GCCACGCACATCCAGCATCATGCCAACTCCGACGATGACGATGATCCCCACAGCCCCCTGAAAAGTCTCTGGCACGCCCATGCCGGATGGATCCTCGACAACTTTAAGCCTGACATCCAACGCTACGCCGGTGCACTGCTGAAAGACCCTATTATCGCCTTCATCCACAAAACGTTCTGGCTTTGGGTCTTGGTTGGATTGGCTATCCCTACACTGATCGGGGGAGCAACCGCCGCCTTCTTTGGGCACTCGTTCCTGATCGGTGCCTTTGGTGGATTAGTCTGGGGTGGTTTCGTCCGTCTCTTCCTCAACCAACATATCACCTGGTCGGTGAATTCCATCTGCCACACCTTTGGGGGCCGCACCTTTGAGACCACCGATGCCAGCCGCAACAACTTCCTCTTCGGCATCCTCGCCATGGGCGAAGGTTGGCACAACAACCACCACGCCTTCCCCCGTTCCGCCCGCCACGGCATGAGCTGGAAACAGCCCGATCCTTCCGCTTGGGCCATCTGGTTCTTTGAAAAGGTCGGCTTTGTGAAGGACGTCGTTCTGATCTCCCGCAAGCGCATCGAGGCCCGCCTTCGCTCCGAGCCCGATCCCACGCCCGATCCCGTCATTCTCCCCATTCCCGCCGAGCAACGCGACTAGAGCCTCCCCTCGCGGCTGGCGGAACGGCTTGGGTTCCCTTTCTTTTCCGCCCATCCTCACGGGATGAAGGCGGATGAGTCGTCCATCGTGGATTCGTTTGGCCAGGATTCTTCCCGCCGATCCTTCTGGCACCTATGGGACTGGGCGGCCGCCTTTGTGGCCGTTCTCCGCGCCATGGAAGTTCCTGCCGTCGTCGCTTTGGATATCTTCCATGGTCGCAATCGTTGGGAAATCGGGGCGAATCTGGCCGGTTCCGCCTTCCTTTTTTTCGACGTGGCCAGCCGCTTCTTCCGACCGGTCAACACGCGACACGGGATCCTCACCGGTCCGGCGGCCCGCCACCACTACCTCCGCACCTACTTCGCCTTTGATCTGATCGGCTCCCTGCCTTGGGGATTTTTCGCCCACCTCTGTTTCGCGACGGAAAGCGGCTGGGGGGAAATTCTCTCCTTTCTCTGCCTGCTGCGGCTGGCCCGGGTGCTGGCCTTCAGCCGGGATTTCGTCCGTGTGCCGTCCCGCTTTTTTATCACCCGCCGCCTGACGGTCTTTTTGCTCTGGATCGGTCTAATCATCCACTTGTTGGCCTGCGGTTGGATTTCCGTCGGCGGGGTATCGGCGGCGGCTTCCCCTGCCTACACCTATATTCGCGCCCTCTACTGGTCCGTCAGCACCGTCTCCACCACCGGTTTTGGCGATATCGTCCCAAAGAACGAACCCCAGATGATCTACACCATGCTTTCCCTCATGATCGGGGCAGGACTCTACGCCACGATCGTCGCCAACGTTGCCTCCCTGCTCACGCGGTCTGACAGCACCCGCGCGGCCTTCGACGACAAGATTTCCCGCCTCAACACCCTCATGAGGTACAAAAAAATGCCCGAGGCCCTGCAAAAGCGGATCCTCGCCTACCACGACTATCTCTGGCAAACCGGCCTGGGTCACGGTCACGAGGCTCTCGTGCAGGATCTCTCCCCCAGTCTCCAACGATCCGTCGGCCTTTTTCTCAACCGCCACATTCTCGAAAAGGTTCCCCTCCTGAAAGGGGCCGAGACCGCCGTCGTCCATCGGTTGGTCAGCGGGCTGCGCACCGTGGTCTACACCCCGGGGGATTTTATCATCCATCACGGCGAACCCGGTTCGGTCATGTACCTGATCAACCAGGGCGAGGTCGAGGTGGTGGATCCCAAACACGGAGTGGTTGCCACCATGGGCGAAGGGGAATACTTCGGGGAAATTTCCCTGCTGGCCCCCGGACGCCCCCGCTTGGCCGATGTGCGGGCGAAAACCTTCTGCACCCTCTCGATGATCGACCACGCGACCTTTGGTATCGTCCTCGAACAATTTCCCGATTTTGCCGCCCATGTCCGGCAGGTGGCTGCGGTCCGCATGGCCGAATCCGATCAGCGTTCCAGCCGGATTTAGTCTTTCCCCTGGGGTGGGCCTGAAAACAACAGCCTCGCTGGATTTTTCACCATGTTCTCTGCCCTTTTACCCCACCGAATTGGCCGTTAGCATTTAAACCATGTCGTCCCACAACGGCTTAACGATCTACGACACGACCCTCCGCGACGGCGCCCAAGGCGAAGGGGTTCATTTTTCCCTGTCCGACAAGCTGCGCTTGGCGGAAAAGCTGGCCGCTTACGGGATCCACTACGTCGAGGGTGGTTGGCCAGGTTCGAATGATAAAGATCGCGAATTCTTTCCCGAGGCCAAAAAACTGAAATGGGGTTCCTGTAAACTAGCCGCCTTTGGCTCCACCCGCCGGGCCGGCACCGCCGCCTCTTCAGATTCTCAAGTGCGTCTGCTTCTCGAGGCTGAAACCCCCGTGGTCACCATTTTTGGAAAAAGCTGGCTCCTGCACGTCGAAAAGGTCCTCCGCACCACCCCCGAGGAAAACTTAGCCATGATCCGAGACACCGTTTCCTTCCTTAAACAGGAAGGCCGGGAAGTCATCTATGATGCCGAACACTTCTTCGACGGCCATGCCACCGACCCCGCCTATGCCCTAAAAACACTCGAGGCGGCCGCCGAGGGAGGCGCCAGTTATCTCGTCCTTTGCGACACCAACGGGGGCCGCCTCCCCTCCCAAGTCGCCGCCGCTGTCCGGCAAGTCCGCGCCCGCTTTCCCAAAAACCGCATCGGGATCCATACCCATAACGACTGCGGCCTCGGCGTGGCCAATGCCGTTGCCGCCATCGAGGAAGGAGCCCTCCAGATCCAAGGCACGATGAACGGCTACGGCGAACGCACCGGCAACTGCAACCTCACCACCGTTCTGCCCATCCTGGAGCTCAAACTTGGCAAAAAGATCCTGCCCTCTGGAAATTTGAGGAAACTTTCCGAACTATCCGGCTTTGTGGATGAGCTGGCGAACCTCCAACACGATCCCCGCGCACCGTTTGTCGGCCGGACCGCCTTTGCCCATAAGGGCGGCATGCACGTCAATGCCGTCAACAAACTGGCTGCCAGCTTTGAGCACATTGAGCCCGGCGAGGTGGGCAACCACCAGCGCATCCTTGTGGGGGAACTCTCCGGAGGGACCAACGTCATGATGAAGGCCCGGGAACTGGGCATCACCCTCGACGAAAAGGCATCCTCCACCCGCGACATTCTCGCTCACATCAAAAAGCTGGAGAAGGAGGGCTACGAGTTCGAGGCGGCGGATGCTTCATTCGAACTCTTGGTGCGCCGCTCGCTGGAAAAACTACCCGCCCCGTTCCAACTCGATTCTTACAAAGTGGAAGTGGCCCGGGCTCGACCCAAGGCCCGCGAAACCAGCAAGGCAACCGTGACCGTCCGGGTCGGCAAAAAGACCCGCAAAACCTCGGCCACCGGGGACGGTCCGGTCAACGCCCTCGATGCCGCCCTGAGGAAAGCCCTGTTGCCAGTTTTCCCCGCTTTGAAAAAGATGAAGCTGATCGATTACAAAGTCCGTATCGTCAATTCTCGGGGTGGCACCGCAGCCCGGATCCGGGTCCTGGTTGAATCCACCAACGGTCACCGCGAGTGGGGTACCGTCGGGGTTTCTACCAATATTCTCGAGGCCAGCGCCCACGCCCTCGTGGACAGCCTTTCTTATTTTCTTCTGCCTAGGCCAATTTAGGTAGGGTCCGCTTTGCAAGCGGACCGGCGGAAGGTTGGACAATCGGATTGCAAAAAGGTTGCCTGACATCGGCAACCCTATCCAGGGCCTCTGACTCGATTTTTATCGGGCCCGAATTCATGCTCCGGAGGCTGGGATCGAACCAGCGACCAATCGGTTAACAGCCGACCGCTCTACCGCTGAGCTACTCCGGAAAAGCGAAAATTCTTTATATCGGAGCCGGGGACCGGGCTCAACCCTGATCCCAAAGTATCTCTGCGCCCGGCGGGGGTCGAACCCACAACCTTCGGCTCCGGAGGCCGACACTCTATCCAGTTGAGCTACGGGCGCTTAGCAGGGGAATCGTACCCCACCCATCCGCCCGTTCAAGACTCCGTCGACCCCTCCACAACTTTGCCTTTTTTAAAATACGCCTGCTTCACCTTGCCTCCCTCCTCATCCCATTCCACCCACCAGCCGTGAGGCACCCCTGCCTGGTAATTTGTCTCCGCCCGCTTTTTTCCATTCGGCCACCAGACCACAAAAGTTCCTTCCCTTTCTCCCTCCTTGAATGTGCCGGTCCCCTTTTTCTTCCCGCTCTCGTACCAAGTCTCGACCTTCCCGTTCCTCTTTCCTTTTTGCCATCCCGTTCGCCTTTCCAGGTTTCCGTTTGGATACCATTCGGAAGCGTCCCCGTCTGCTAATCCATCCCGGAACCGCGTCTCCATCAACAACTGTCCATACTCATTCCAAAATTTAGCCACACCCTCCCGCCGGCCGTTTTCAAAATACGCCTCACTTTCCCTTGTTCCATCACGGTACCAGCTCTGATATCGGCCATGCATTCTTCCCTCCCAAAACTCCGCCTCGGTCCTCCGACCCTTTGATTCCGCCCTCGCCGTTCCGGTGAAAGGTTTCCCCTCGTAGGTAAACAGATCCCCTTGGGGCCGAAGATCGGCGGAGGAGACCACTTCCCCGGACCTCCCCAACCCCAAGGCCACGACCGCCGCCAGCACCAGGGCGGCTCCGATAATTTTCGGGCTTAGTGGGCCAAGGCGGCCAAAGCCGCGACGCGGCCGGCCAGATCCTCGAGATTCTCCGGCACGATCCTCTCCGTGGTCACCGTGGGATGCAACCGGTCGGGACTGCAGTCCAGCTTGATGCCGGGAACGTACTCGTCGGAAAAAATCAGGTCGTTGACGAAATCCCGTCCTCCGTTTCTTCCGGTCCATCGCCAATATAGATCCCTCATTTGACGGTCGGATTCAATCAGGATCACGGAGACCACCGAACCTTTCAGCCGCATCGTCAATTCGCGATAAGAGGGGAACCACGTGGGAGGCTCAGTCAGCTCCCCGCGGATGATCAGCGTCTCTTCGCGGATCAGGTCGCGCACCGCGACCTTAAGCTCGCGCGCCTCAGATCCATGGCAAGTGTTTCCGTCCACGCTGGTTTGGACAGACGCACTCGCGGACTGTTCAAGCCATTTGCCCCAAAAGTCCCAACCCGCCATCATCGTACCTTTATGGTCCCCGGCCCAACCCCAGTCACCCCCCGGAAAGAAGGCTCCCGCCTGAACCGCACCGAAATCCTTCGGATCATCCGATTTGGCGCGGTGGGAGCCCTTGGAACTCTCCTCAACACGCTCCTCGTCTGGCTTTTTCTATCTTTCGGCTACAACCATCTTGGCTGGCACCCTGCCGACCACACCGTCGTCACCGCCGCAGCCACCCTTTCCTGGATCCTTTGTTGTGGAACCAACTACCTGCTCAACGCCCTCTGGACCTTCCGCCATTGGCCGCCCCATTGGCGCCAGGCGATCCATTACTACACAACGGCTCTCCTGTCCTTCGTGGTTCAACTTCTCCTGCTCAACCTGCTGGTCTTTTTGCTCGATACCGAGCGTCCGATTGAGACGGCCGTTCTCAACGGCGTCGCGGTCGCCACCGGAGCTCTCATCAACTACGTGGCGGCCTCCCTCTGGGTCTTTTCCCCCAATCGTCATCCCTTGCGGAGACATTCCCCATGAAATTCTCACGGTCCTTGGCCGACGCCCATGCACCGGGCGGTGACCTCGCCACGGCCCTCTCCTCCACCACCCACCTCGGCATTGGCGCCCACGCCGATGACCTCGAAATCATGGCCTTTCCCGGCATCTGCGCCTGTCGTGGACAAAACAACCTCCACTTTTCCGGTGTGGTCGCCACGGATGGGGCTGGCGCTCCCTCCAAAATCTCCGGACCGGAGCTCGTCAAAGCCCGCATGGGCGAGCAAAAACAGGCGGCTGTTTTGGGGGGCTACGCCGCCGTGATTCAACTTGCCCACCCCAGCCACGAAATTCGCGGGCCTGGACGAACCTCCCTGGTTTCCGATCTCCTCCAGATTTTACAAGCCGCCCGCCCCAAGGCCCTCTACCTCCACAATCCGGCCGACCGGCATGAGACCCATCTCGCCGTCCTGCTCGCCTCTTTGGAAGCCCTCCGCCAACTCCCATCCTCCGCCCGCCCCGTGGAAATCTACGGCTGTGAGGTTTGGGGCGATCTCGACTGGGTGCCTGCCGACAAAATCACCCGCCTCCCCTGCCCGGCCCCGGCCGACTTTGGCCCGTCTCTACTCCGCGTCTTCCGCTCCCAGGTGGCCGGCAAGCGGTACGACCTCGCCGCCGCGGGGCGTCGCCGTGCCCAAGCCACCTTTGGCGATGCCTATGCCGCCGATCAGGCCGAGGAAGTGCTCCTGGCCCTCGACCTACGCCCCCTTGTGGAAAACCCCAAACTCACGCTGGTCGATTTCGTTTCCAACCTGACCGGGGAATTTCAGAAACAGACCCTCGACCGCATTCGCCGTCTCGAATCCGCAAGACCTTGAGCTCGCCCCAACTTTCCTCCCGTGTTTCCGAGGCGGCTGTTCGCCTCACGGGCTACCTCCAACGCACCCAGGTGGCCGACGGCAGTTGGTCAGTTCCCTACACCGGACCCAATTTTCTACTCCCGCTTTACGTCATCACCACCCACCTTACCCGCAGACCCATCCCGGATTCCGATCGGCCCCGCTTTGTCGCCGGCCTTCTCCAGCCCCAGCTTCCTGACGGCTCCATCGGCCTCCACGAGGAGTCGGTCAAAGGCGCGCTCTTCACCAGTTCCATTTCCTACGCCGCCCTCCGCCTGCTCGGCGAAAAACCGGATCGTCCGGAGCTGGAAAAAATGCGCGGGTGGATTCACGCCTCCGGCACGCCGGTCAAGGCCGCCGCGTGGGGAAAATTCATTCTCGCCCTGCTGAATCTCTACCACTGGTCCGGCGTCACTCCGGTCCCCCCCGAACTTTACCTCCTTCCCAGATGGTTTCCGCTTCAACCCATCAACATTTCGGGTTACGTCCGGATTGTTTATCTTCCCATGGCCTACTTCTACGGCCGCCGTTGGCAAGCCCCGCTCGACGCCACGCTCCGCGAACTTCGGCGTGAGCTTTATCCGCAGGGCTACGGGGAAATTCAATGGTCGAAGCACCGGGCGGATCTTGCCCCCACCGACAATTTGGTGCCCGAGTCGCTGCCCGTGCGCCTGCTCATGCCGCTGGTGCAAAAACTGGAGCCCCTGGTGCCAGCCTGGATTCGCCGCAAGGCGCTCAAGCTGACGTATGAGCACATTCTTTATGAGGACGAACAGTCCGATTACATCCGC
>RGTE01000054.1 GCA_010025475.1 Verrucomicrobiota bacterium | reverse complement strand
CCGCCCCCACTGGCACCTCCCCCTTGGCCGCCGCCTTGCGGGCTTGGCGAAGCGCCTCATCCATGAAATGTTCATCGGTCACGGATTGATTCTGATGAACCCCGACCTTCTTCAAAAGATCAAAGCTCCGGAGGCAGCCTGGATGCCGGGACCCCGAACCCTGCTCAAACTCACCGGCGAGGACCGCATCCGCTTCCTCAACGGCCAGGTCACGCAGGACCTGAAAAAACTCCAGCCCGGACAAGCCGTCCGAGCCGCCTTGATCACCGCCAAAGGAAAACTGGAGGCCGATTGCCGGATCGGTGCCACCTCCGAGGCTCTTTACCTCGATACCGATGCCTCCCTTCGTGAGTCCATCCGCACCCGCCTGGAAAAGTTCATCGTGGCCGACGACGTGACCCTCGAGGACGTTTCCGATGCCTTCCGGTTGGCCCACCTGCCTGCCTTCACCTCCACGCCCACCGATGCGCCCAAGGACTGTCTTTCTTTTTCTTCCGCCCGTTTTCGGGAATCTGGGCTCGATCTCTGGATCCCCTCTTCTTCCCCCTGGAATCCAGCGGCCTCACCCCTCCCGGATTGGGAACCATTACGGATCGCCCGGGGACTCCCCCGGTGGGGCGTGGATGTCGATACCAACACCCTGCCACCCGAAGCCGGTTTTGAATCCGACGCCATCAGCTCGACCAAAGGCTGTTATATCGGCCAGGAGGTGATCTCCCGCCTGCGCAGTGTCGGCCACGTAAACCGTCACCTCTGCATCCTTGGTTCCCGCCTGTCCCCTTCCACTTGCCCCAGCTCCTTTTTATCTGCTTCCTGTAGTTCCGAAGACGGCAAAGTTGTCGGCTCCCTTAGTAGCCTCGCTTCGGACGGCCATCACATTCTCGCCCTGGCCATGGTGCAACGGAACCATGCCAACCCGGGAAATTCGGTGTTGGCCGGGGGAGCGACTTGGACCATTCTTCGCCATGCTTAAAAAATCCTCTCTCCTTCTTTTCGCCTACGCTTTCACTCTTTTCACCGCCTCCGCGGAGGAAAAACAAACCAACCAACCCAAGGACACCGCCGACATGAAAGACAAGCCGACCCTCGTGGAAGAAGATATCGTCACCCTCACGACCCCTGACGGTGTGATGGTGATCAAGTTGGATTCTGTGGCCGCCCCCAAGCATGCCGAGAATTTCAAAAAGCTGGTGAAGGAGGGCTTTTACGACGGCACCACCTTCCACCGCGTGATCCCCGGCTTCATGATTCAAGGCGGCGATCCCCTCAGCAAGGACCAGGCCAAGCGCGCGGAGCATGGCACCGGTGGCCCCGGCTACACCATCCCGGCCGAAATCGGCAAAAAACACAAACGGGGCTCTCTCGCGGCCGCGCGCCAGGGGGATCAGGTCAACCCCAAGCGGGAGTCCAGCGGCTCCCAATTCTACATTTGCGTGGTCGACACCGCGTTTCTGGACGGCCAGTACACCGTCTTCGGTGAAGTGATCGAGGGCATGGAGGTGGCCGACAAGATCGTTGCCAAGCCCCGTGACGCCCGGGACAACCCGAAAGAGCCGGTCACGATGAAGGCCAAACTGGGCCGTCCAAAATCCTAGGCGATTTTCGCCAGGACTTTTCGCAGCAGATCGATTCCGCTGTCCTGGCTCTTTTCCGGGTGAAACTGGAAAGCCGCCACTTTTCCTTTCCAGACCCCGCTGGGAAACCAACCGCCGTACTCGGTCTCACAGGCCAGCCAATCGGCCGGGGCACGTTCCGGACGGTAGGAATGGACGTGGTAGAAATACCGGTCTCCGCCGGCAAATAACTCCGCCGCGCGCGCCGTCGGCTTCACCTCACACCAACCGATCAGCGGAACCTTGAGTTTCGGGGCGCTGAATTTCCTCACCATGCCGGGGATGACCTTCAACCCCTCCACGCCCGGCGCCTCCTCGCTCCCCTCCCAAAGAATTTGAAACCCGAGACAAATCCCCAAGTACGGCTTTCCTTGCCGAATCCAGCCTTGGAGTGGCTCCCAAAGCCCCCGCTCCTTGAGGCCCTGGATGGCGTCCCCGAAAGAGCCCTGCCCGGGCACAACCAGGCATTCCACCGAGGAAAGATCCGAGGCTTTTTCCGTGCAGGTCACTTGGGCTCCAGCCGCGGCCAAGGCCCGCTCCACACTGCGGAGATTTCCGCGACCATAGTCCAGAAGAGCCGCTTTCATGGGATTCCCACCCTAGCCTTTCCCGACGGGCAATTTCTATTCCAAACGCAGCTCGTTCAGATTTTTCCGAATCGGAGCCCCACAAGCCTGGAGTCGCGCCACGCTGTTGTGGCCGCAGGGCACGAGGACACAGTCAATCCCCATGGCTTTCGCCACCTCGGCATCATGGGTGGTGTCCCCGATCAGCAGCGTCTCCCGGGGAGCCACGTGGAGATCCTCCAGCATCCTCAACCCCTGCTCCACCTTGCCGGCGGCATAATGATCCCGATTTCCAGTCACCGTGCGGAAATGATGCCGGATCTCAAAATGGCCCAGAAACTCCTCCAGCGTCCCGTGGGAATAGGCGGACAGGACAGCCTGAGACCATCCCTTGGCGGTAATATGGGCGAGCAATTCTCTGGCGCCCGGCTGGAGGGAACATTCTTTTTTTCGTTTTTCGTACTCCAGAATGAATTCGGTTCCGGCCTCCTGAAAACTTTCCCGGCTCCAGTCGAATCCGACGGCCCGGTAATATTTCTCCACAGGAAAATCAAAAACCGTTTCATAACGCTCGGCGCTCAGCTCCGGCAAGCCACGACGCCCCAGCTGGCCATTCATGATGTCCCGGCACAACCAGGCATCATCCAGCAGGGTGCCGTTCCAGTCCCAGATCAGGTGCCGGTAGTTGCCCAGATGCATCGACCCATGCTGCCAGAGGATATCCCCCTGCCCCATCCTCTTTCCTTCCCCTGCCCCCTCCGTTCTCGCTAGGTTGCGGGATGGCTTCCTCGAAGACGGCGCGGCCGTCGTATCCCCCCGGATTTCGCGCCCGCCGCGGGCTCAACTGGGGCGCCTTGGGGGTTCTCTATGCCTCCTACTACATGGCCCGGTACAACTTCCGCTTTGCCACCCCGGGCATGGTCGAGGAATTCCATTTCGACGTGGCGGCCATCACCCAGATCTGGGTCGTCTGGTCCCTCGCCTACGGCACCGGTCAACTGATCAACGGACTGCTCGCCGACCGGATCGGCGGAAAAACTTCCATGCTGGTCGGAGCGGTCGGAACGATTGTGTGCAACCTCATCTTCGGCTTCTCCTCCTTCGTCGGCACTCTCACCACCTTTGGCCTGATCGCCATTCTCAACGGTTGGTTCCAGTCCTGCGGCGCTCCCGGCATGATCAAGATCAACGCCGCCTGGTTTGCCCGGCAGGAACGGGGCACGTTTTCCGGAATTTTCGGCATCATGATCCAGCTCGGCCAATACGCCATCAATACCCTGGCCCCTTTTCTCCTCGCCGGATTCACCGTGGGCCTTTGGTTTGTCGGGACCTGGGTCGTCGAACCGGGCTCCTGGCGGGTCCTGTTCATCATTCCCCCGTTTGTGACGGCGGCGGCGGCGATCTTCATGGCCCTCACCGCCAAGGAGGAACCCGGCCAGGTCGGATTTCCCAAGGTCATCCACGATGAGTTGGATGACACGGCCGGCACGCGGGTTTCCCTGAAGGAAAGCTTCACCACGATTTTCACCCATCCGCTGGTCTGGTTCTATGCGGCGGCCTATGCCTGCACCGGGGCCGTCCGGCATAGCTCCGACCAGCTCTCCGTGCTCTTTTTCACCCAGCAACTGGGGATCGACATGAAGGCCAAACCACTTTCTGTGCTCATCATCCTCAACCTGATGACCACGATGGCGATTCTAGGCTCGGTCCTCTCGGGTTGGGTCTCCGACCGCTTCTTTGGCGGCCACCGCTCCCCCGTGGCACGGTTTCTTTACCTCCTGGAGGCTTCGGTGATCGCCCTCGCCGCGCTGATGATGTTTTCCGGGCTCATCAAGCCCGGCCTGCTGGGGGTGACGTTGGGGGGATTCTTTCTGATCCTGGTCTCTTTCACCGTGAATTCCACCCACTCCGTGGTGGGCGCCGCCGCCCCCATGGATATCGGAGGCAAAAAAATGGCCGGCTTTGCCGCCGGGGTGATCGACTCGTTTCAGTATTACGGATCCGCCGTCTGCCTCTTCACCAGCGGACTCCTGATCAAAAAGTTCGGATGGGGCGCTTGGTACCCGATCATGGTTCTATTCGCCCTCGGCGGCGCGCTTGCCATGCACCACGTCCGCAAGATCCAGAAGCATCATCTCGATTCCCCCGACGGCGACCCCCGGATCAAGAACAGCTGATTGGGCCTACCCCCCCGTCAGCGGCACGAGATTCCTAAATCTTAATCCTTATCGAGGCGCTTCTCCGGGGATTTCCCTGCCAGCCAGCTGAGGACCAATAACCCCACCCCCGCGCTGATACAGGCGTCGGCGATATTGAACGCCGGCCAGCTCCAACCGCGAAAATGAAAATCAAAAAAATCCAGCACGTAACCCAACCGCACCCGGTCGATCAGGTTTCCCAACGCTCCGCCTGCCACCATGGCCGCCACCACCTGGACAAAGCGCCTCTCCCAATCCCATCCCTTGGCCAACCAAGCCGCAAAAACCAAAATCCCTGCGGCCAGCATCCCGGTCAGCAGGTTGTTGCCCTGCGCCATCCCGAACGCCACGCCGGTGTTGTGCACCCGGGTCAGAGAGAAGAGTCCCGGCACGACCGCAAGGCTGGTTCCCAGCTGCAGAACCTGCTCGGCCCAGACTTTCAGCGCCTGGTCACAAATCAGAATCCCCAAAACCGCGGGCCAGAACCATCCGCCAGCGTAACGGCCTGAACTCAAAGGATCTCCTTCACCACACCCGCACATCGATCACACAACTCCGTATGGGCGGCATCCCGTCCGACCGATTCTTCATGTTTCCAGCAGCGGGCACACTTTTTCCCGCGCGCCGGCGCCACTTTGACCGAAGCCTCTCCGTGGCCGGGCCGGATTTTCAGGTGACTCACCAGACAGATCTCCTGGATCAGGCCCTCGTCCTCCGGCAGCAACCCTCCACCCTCAACGACAACTTCCGCCTCGAGGCTTTTGCCAATTTTCTTCGCCTGCCTCTCCTTCTCAAGGGCCTCATTCACTTTTGTTCGAACCGAGAGAATCTTTTCCCATCGTGACTCCTCTTCCGCGTTCCAACCTCGGAGAACCGGAAGCTCACGGAAGGTTTGCAGATGGATGGAACCCTTGGACTTGTGCGTCAGGTGTTCCCAGGCCTCCTCGGAGGTGAAGGCAATCACCGGGGCGGCAAGGCGGACCAGCGTATCCAGAATTTCGTGCATGGTCGTTTGGGCGGAACGGCGCGCCGGGTGGTTCTCCGCATCGCAGTAAATCCGGTCCTTGCAGGCATCGATGTAAAAAGCGCTCAGCTCCACGGAAAGAAAACGGTTCAAGGCGTGGTACACCGCCGGAAAGTTGTAAGCCTCGTACGCCTCCCGGGTGCTTCGGGATAATTCTGCCAGCTTGGCCAGAATATAACGGTCCAAGGCAGTCCTTTTGTCGATCGGGATGGCATGCTTCCCGGGATCGAAATCCGCAAGGTTCCCCAAAAGAATCCGGAAGGAGTTCCGGATCAGGCGGTAGCTGTCCCCGATCCGGCCAAAAATCTCCAGGGAGAACGGGACATCTTCCTTGGCGTCCGCGCTGGCCACCCAAAGTCGCACAACATCCGCGCCGTGTTTGTCCACTAACTCCATCAGACCCGGCGGCTTGCCGCGAGATTTGGACAGCTTCTTGCCGTCCAGATCCACCACAAACCCGTTCGTCAGGACCGTTCGAAAGGGTGGTTTGCCGGTCAAGGCCACGGACAACAACAAGCTGCTTTGAAACCATCCTCGGTGCTGGTCGCTTCCCTCGAGATACAGGTCCGCGGGAAATTTGACCCGGCCATCTCCGGCCACCGCCGACCAACTGGAGCCGGAATCCAGCCAGACATCCATCGTCTCCCGGCCCCGCTTCCATTCGGCTGGCACCCCACAATGGCTGGCCAGTTGTTCATCGGAATCGCCGAACCAGAATCCCGCCCCTTCTTTTTCTGCCCGATCCGCGACCTTGCGGATCAACTTGGGATCGAGAACCGAAGTTCCGTCCGGTTTGTAAAAAGCCGGAATCGGCAACCCCCAGGATCTCTGACGGGAGATGCACCAGTCCGGCCGCGCACCCAAGGCTCCCCGGATGCGACTTTCACCCCAGTTCGGCACCCACTTCACCTCGGCCACGGCCTGCAAGGCCTTGTCCCGCAGTTGATCCATCCGGATAAACCACTGCCGAACCGACCGGAACACGATCGGAGTCTTGGAGCGCGGACAGTGGGGATAGCTATGACGGATTTTCTCCCGGGCCCAGAGCCTGCCTGCCCTCTCCAGCAAATCCGCCACCAAGGGGTTGGCGGCAAACACGTTCTGTCCCTCGATCTCCCGGATCCCGCACTCCGGCGTGAGCTTGCCGGCCTCGTTGACCGGGGAGAAAGGTTCCAACCCATGTTGCCGACCCAGCACGTAGTCCTCGTGTCCGTGCCCGGGGGCGATATGCACCATGCCCGTTCCAGACTCCGCCGTCACAAACTCCGCCGCCCGGATCAATCCCTCCCTTGGGACCAAAGGATGGCGATAGACTTTCTTTTCCAGTTCCGTTCCTTTGGTTTCCCGCAAAACCTTCAGTTCCCGCCCCGCGGCCTTGGCGACTGCTTCCAACCGACTTTTGGCCATCCATACCTTTCGGCCGCTGCCGGGATCGGCCAGCACATAGCTCATGCCGGGATGAACCGCCACGGCGAGATTGGCCGGAAGGGTCCAAGGAGTGGTCGTCCAGATCAACAAATCCTCATCCTTGGCATCCTTCAGCTCCATTCGGACATACACGGATTCATCCTCGCGATCCGCATACTCCACCTCCGCCTCGGCCAAGGCCGTCCGGCAGCCGGTGCTCCAATGGACCGGACGGAGTCCCTCGTAAACCATGCCTTTCTCGACCAGATCCGCCAGAATCCGCAATTCTGCCGCCTCGTAGCCCGGGTTCATGGTCAGATAGGGCCGGTCCCAATCGCCTAACACCCCCAGCCGCTGGAACTGCTCCTTCTGGCGCTGGATGAAATGATTCGCCACCTCCTCACATTTTTTCCGAATCACCGCCGGTTCCGCCCCCACGAGCTTTTCCTCCGTGACCACCTTGTGCTCGATAGGCAAACCGTGGCAGTCCCAACCGGGCACAAAGGGCGCCTTCTTGCCCATCATCGAGCGGCTTTTCAGCACAATGTCCTTCAAAACCATATTCAGGGCATGGCCCACGTGAGCATCCCCGTTGGCGAAAG
>RGTE01000053.1 GCA_010025475.1 Verrucomicrobiota bacterium | reverse complement strand
CGCATGGGTGCCGGCATCGTGGAAAAAGTGGAGGAACCCTTGCCGGAACCCATGGGCACGGTTTATGTGGAAGGCGGCAAGGAACTGCGCGCCACCACCGTGGGCGGAAAAGAGATTCCCGCCCTGATTGACGAGATCCCCATCCTCGCGGCTGCGGCCGCCCTCGCCAAAGGCATCACCGAGATCCGCGATGCCGGGGAGTTGCGGCACAAGGAGAGCGACCGTTTGGCCGTCATGGCCAAAAACCTCCGGTTGTTCGGCGTGCCGGTCGAGGAACGCCCCGATGGTCTCGCCATTGAAGGCGGTCGATCCCTTGTGGGCGCGGAGGTGGAGAGCCATGGGGACCACCGTATCGCCATGTCCTGCGCGATCCTTGGCCTACTCGCCAAGGGGCGGACCCTCGTCAAGGACACCGACTGCATCGAGACCAGCTATCCCGGCTTCGGCAAACAGATCGCCCTGCTCCAGGAGCTGGGACGCTGAGCATGCTTCATCCGGTGATCTGCATCGACGGTCCCGCCGCCTCCGGCAAAAGCACCGTTGCCCGCCTCGTGGCCAAGGATCTTGGGTTTGTCTACGTCGACACCGGCGCGATGTACCGGGCCTTCACCTTTCTGACCCTGGAAGCGGAAAACGATCCGTCATCCCGGGACCGCATCCGCCAACTGCTCGCCAAGATGGATTTCCACGCCGGGATCCGGAACGGGGAAATTGCCCTGCGCGAAGGAAAGCGCGAGCTGGCCGAGTTCACCCGCCGACCTGAGGTCAACGCCGCCGTCTCCGTGGTCTCCGCTCTGCCCGAGCTGCGCGAGTATCTGGTGAACGTGCAGCGGAGACTTCGCCTTTCGGCGCCGCTCGTGATGGAGGGACGCGACATCGGCACCGTCGTTTGTTCGGACAGTCCCCATAAGTTCTTTATCGACGCCTGCCCCAAACTCCGCGCGGAGCGCCGTCAAAAGCAGGGGCAAGAGGACAACCTCGCGGCCCGCGACAAGCTGGACTCCTCCCGCGCCTCCGCACCCCTCCTCCGGGCCGCCGATGCCACCCTTCTTGATAGCAGCACGGCCGATGCCCGTTCGCTCGCGGATCTCATCGTCCAACGCTTTCGCTCCTCCCAAAAGCCCGGCCCGACGGTTCCATGAAGGTTTGTCCGTTCTGGTTTCATTGCTGCCGTCTTTTTTCCTATTTTTTCTTCCGGACGTTTCATTTCATGCGCAGCCGAGGCGTGGAGTCCCTGCCTCCGGGACCTCTGATCCTTGCCCCCAACCACGCGAGTTACTTCGATCCGCCCGCCGTGGGCTGCAACGTCCCCCGCGTGACCTACTACCTTGCGCGCCACACCCTCTTTGCCCCTCCGATCGGGTCCTGGCTCCTTCCCTCCATCGGCTCGATTCCCGTCAATCAGGACTCCCCCGGCCCCTCTTCCTTGAAAAACATTTTTGAAGTCCTGAAAAACAAGGGGACTTTGGTCCTTTTTCCCGAGGGGGCCCGCACCATGGACGGAGATCTGGGCAAAGCTGAGCCCGGTATTGGCCTGATCGCCGCCCGCACCGGGACTCCCGTGGTGCCGGTCCATATCATCGGCAGTCGCGCGGCTTTGCCCCGAGGGGGAGGTTGGCGGCCCTTTCGAACCATTCATGTGGTCTATGGCCAGCCGATGCGCTTCCAAGGCGACCCCAAAAACCGGGAGGACTACCAGAAATTCGCCGACGAAATCATGTCGGCAATCGCCAGCCTGAAGGATTTTTAAATCCGAGTGAGCAGGCTGGATGCGCCTACCCCCACCCTAGCTCCAGAGCTTGTCGATCCCCCGCCGCACGGAGGCGAACATCTCGTCGATCTGCGGTTCAGTGATCACCAGCGGTGGCGAGAAAGCCAGAAGATCCCGGATCCCGCGAACGATCGCCCCTTCACTTCTCACCTTGGCGGCGCCAAGAATTCCCAGATTCATTCCCGGCTTGAGGTCTTTCCTTCCTCCCTTGGGCAGCAGTTCCATCGCCCCGATCAGTCCCATGCCGCGAACTTCCCCCACCGCCGGATGTCCTGCAAATTCCTGAAGCTTCTTTTGAAAGTAAGGCCCGGTCTTGTTTTTGGTATGTTCCACCAACTTTTCCTTTTCGATGATGTCGAGGTTGGCCAGTGCCGCCGCCGCCGACACGGGGTGGCCGGTGTAGGTGAATCCATGGGCAAAGTACCCACCTTTCATCAGGGCCTCGGCAATCGGTTGCGCCACCATCGTCGCCCCCATCGGCACGTAGCCACTGGTCAGGCCCTTGGCCAAAATCATCAGGTCGGGCTGAAGATCCCACATTTCGCTCAGGAACCAACACCCCATCCGGCCAAATCCGCTGATCACCTCATCGGCAACAAAGAGAATGTCATATTCGCGGGCTAACTTCCGCATGCCGGCCAGATACCCCGGCGGCGGGAGAATCACTCCGCCGGCACCCTGCACCGGCTCCAGGATCATCGCCCCGATCGTCTCCGGCCCCTCTTTCTCAATCAGCTTTTTGGTCTCGGCCACACACTCCTGGCCATACGCCTCCGCCTCTTTTTCCCTTCCGGCCGCGTAAGCGTACGGAGCCGGGGCGTGCAGAAATCCCGGCAGAGGCAGCCCGAACGGCTGCTGGCAGTTGGGCAATCCGGTCATGCTGGCGGTCGCCAGCGTCACCCCGTGGTAGGCGTAGTTTCGGGTGAGAATCTTGGTTCGGTTCGGCCTCCCCTTGATCATCTGGTACTGGCGAATGATTTTTAATCCGGTCTCATTCGCCTCAGAACCCGAGTTGCTGAACACCGCATACTTCAGATTTCCCGGTGCCATCCGGCCCAACCGGTCGGCCAGGAGGACCGCCGCCTCCGTCGTGGTGTTGAAAAAGCTGGGGTAGTAGGACAGTTCACGGATCTGCTTCGACACCGCGTCCGCGATTTCCTTGCGGCCGTACCCGACATTCACACACCAAAGCCCGGCCAACCCGTCCAACAGCTTCCCCTCCTCGCCATACAGATAAACGCCCTCCCCCGAGGTGATCACATGGGTGCCGATGGGGTGCATCGCGGCATGGTCGGTGAAAGGGTGCAGGTGGTGCGCCCGGTCCATCTTGCGGAGCTCTTCCAGACGTGAAGGCGAAAGCTTTTCGTGCATGCCTGAACTTACTTCGAAAAGCCGATATCCGCCAGCTTTGCGGTTTTTCCCCGCTGGCATCCCGCCAAACCCCGTGCAAAATAAGATAATGATCATCGGAGTACCCAAGGAAATCAAAACGCAGGAGGCACGAGTCGCCCTGCTACCCTCCGCCGCTTACCAGCTGATCCAGCGAGGTCATAAAGTCCTCGTCGAAAAAAGCGCCGGCGTTGGCTCCGGTTATCCTGACAAGGAGTACGAACAAGCCGGGGCCACGCTTGTCCCGCAGCACGCCGACGCCTTTGCCGCCGATCTGGTGGTGAAGGTCAAAGAACCCCTGCCATCCGAATACAGCCTTCTCCGGAAAAACCAGATTCTCTTCACCTACCTTCACTTGGCGGCGGATCAAAAGCTCACCGAGTCCCTCATGGCCAGCGGGGTCACCGGCGTGGCCTACGAAATGGTCACGCAAGGACGCCGTCTTCCCCTCCTGGAACCCATGTCCGAGATCGCTGGCCGCATGTCGGTGATTGTCGGAGCTTACTTCCTTGCCAAAAACCGCGGCGGGAGCGGGGTATTGCTCGGCGGTGTGCCGGGCGTGCTTCCCGGCCGCGTCGTTGTGATTGGCGGCGGCACCTCCGGCGTCAACGCGGCCCGCATGGCCACCGGCCTGGGCGCGGATGTCACCATCCTCGAGGTCGATCTTGAGCGGATGCGCTTCCTCGACATCACCATGCACACCGCTCACACCCTCTTTTCCAACCAGGCCCACCTCGACGAACTTCTCCCCAACGTGGATCTCCTCATCGGGGCCGTCCTCATTCCGGGCGCCAAAGCTCCCAAACTCGTCAGTCGGGCCATGCTCAAGCGCATGCGCCCCGGCAGCGTCTTTGTCGACATCGCCATCGATCAGGGAGGCTGCTCCGAAACTTCCCGTCCCACCACCCACGACGACCCCATCTTTGTTGAGGAAGGCGTGGTCCACTATTGCGTGGCCAACATGCCGGGCGCCTATGCCCGCACCGCCACCCAAGCCCTCACCAACGTCACCTATCCGTTCATTGAGCTGATTGCCGACCAAGGACTCGCCGGCGCCTGCCAACGCCAGCCCGGACTCCTCACCGGCATCAGCGTGCAGAATGGCAAGCTCACCTGCCCCGCCGTCGCCGCCGCCCACAAGCTCCCGCATCAGGCTCCCTCGTTCGTTTGATCCACGCGCCCAAACTCCTCGCGGAAGATCTCTCCCCCGGAGACCAACGGTCCGCCCACGCCGACCTCGGCGGCATCCGGTTCCACCTCATCGAATCCGCCCAGGATTCCCTCTTCCCCCGGGCCTTTGACAAGTTGACGGAGCTGTTCGGACCGCGCCACGAGATGGAAACCCGCCCGGTCATCGAGCACCGTTTTGGCTGGAATGTCTGGCAACCACAGTCCGGCAAACCCCTCTTCCACTACGCGATGATCCTCGCTCTGGATCCGCAGGATCAGATTGCGGCGGTGCGCGACTACACCGCCATCGTCCACGCCCCGCCGGAGCGGGCCGCCTGCACGGTTCATCTCTCCCATCTCTGGATCGATCCCGCCCACCGCCGCTCCGGTCTCGCCGGATGGATGCGGGCCTTCCCGGTGCAGACCGCCCGCACCCTCCTCCACCGGGCCCGCCACGCCCTGCACGCCCCCATCACACTGGTGGGCGAAATGGAGTTCCCCGACAACCAGGACGAGGCCCGCATGATCCGGCTGATCGCCTACGAAAAAGCTGGCTACCTCAAGGTGGATCCCAGGGTGGTGCCCTACTTCCAGCCCGACTTTCGCGATCCTGCGGAGATCGACGCCAGCGGCCAGCATGTCTTTATTCCGATGACGCCGATCCTCCGTCGTGTCGGCCACGAAGCGGAGACCACGGCCCCCGCTTCGGAAATCAAAGCCATGATCCGCGACCTCTACGCCATGTATGCGGACACGTTCCGCGCCCAGGACATGGAGCCCCTCTGGAAAAATTGGAAGGCTTACCCCGACGGCCCTTCTCCGGTACCGTTGATCCCCCCCACCCGGACATGATCGAAGCCTTTCACCATCCCGGTCAGGCCGCCGCCATCGGCGAACACACTATGCCGATGGAAAAGTTTCAGCTCGTCGCCGACCGCGTGGCCAAACTCGAAGGCGTCCGCCTGCTGCGCCAGGAACCGGTCACCCGCACCGATCTGCTCCGCGTTCACACCGACAACTACATCCGCGCGATTGAAACCGGAAAACCCCGCCCGCTGGCCGAGTCCCAAAAGTTTCCCTGGGTGCCGGGTCTTTACGAATCCGTCCGCCTCACCAGCGGCGCCGTCCATGCGGCCGCCTCCTCTGCCCTTTCCCACGGCGTCGCCGCCGCCATCGCCAGTGGTTTTCATCATTCTTGCGCCGATCACGGCGAAGGTTTCTGCACGTTCAACGGCCTGGTGGTCGCCCTGGAAAAACTTTACCGCGGCGGCGCCCTTCGCACGGCTGCCGTGCTCGACCTCGATCTCCATTACGGCAACGGCACCGCCCAGCTCATCCAGGACCGCCCCTGGATTCGCCAACTCTCCATCTACGGCAACGACTACTGGAATAACGTCTGTTTTCGGGATGTGACCGAGAAGAAACATCCCGATGGCCCCAATCATCTTTCCGTGGCTCTTCCTGCCAACTCCGACGGTCCTCATCTTCTCGAAATCCTTGAGCAAAACCTACCCTGGCTCCTCCAGCCCACGCCGCCCGATCTGGTGCTTTTTCAAGCCGGGGCCGACCCGCTTCGGGACGATCCTTACTCCCCGCTCAACCTCGGAGCGGCGGACCTGGAGGCGCGGGATCGTCACGTCTTTTCCTTCCTCCGCCGTCATGGGGTTCCGGTGGCTTGGACCCTCGCCGGTGGTTACACGCGGCCCGTGGAAAAGGTCGTCACCGTCCACGTCGGCACCTTCAAGGCCGCTCTAGATATCCATGGCCGCTGACCCCCTATCCTGGCGCAACGCCAATCCGGCCGATCTCTCCGATCTGCTGCCGGAGGTGCAGGCCACGTCTCCGGAAATCGTGCTCGCCGCGGCCGCTGCCGCGGCCGAGGGCTGGGGCGAAACCCCGCTGACGGAACGGATCCAGCGTCTCCGCTCCGCCCAAAAAACCCTGCAGTCTCATCAGGAAGAGCTGGCGCAAGGGGTCTGCCGCGAGATCGGCAAACCCATCACCGAGTGCCGAGCCGAGGCCGCCGCGCTGGTCACCAAGATCGATTTCGCTATCTCCGACGCCGAGCGTTTCCTTGCCGAGGAAAAGCCGGTCGATGCCCCCAACCCCAGCCGGATCCGCCAACGTTCCCGCGGCCCCAGCCTGGTCATCGGGCCCTTCAACTGGCCGCTCCATCTCAGCCACGGCCCCTCCACCGCCCATCTGTTGGCGGGAAATCCGGTTATCCTGAAACCCTCGCCGATGGCTCCGGTGGTTTCCGCCCGGTACGCCGCGCTGATGTCTCCTCTTTTTCCTTCCGGGGTGTTCCAGATCGCCCAAGGCGGAACGGAGTTGGCGCGAACCCTCTGTTTTGATCGCCGGGTGCGCTCCATCGTTTTCACCGGCTCGGTTCCTGCCGGTCGCGGTCTTCTGGCGGAAATTACCGCGCTCGATCCCACCAAGGACGTGGCCTTGGAGCTGGGCGGAAAAAATGCCTCGTTGGTTCTCGCGGATGCCGACCTGGTCCGTGCGGCCCAAATGGTGGCCGAGGCCGCCTGTCTCACCAGCGGCCCGGCGGCGGTGGCGCCGTTCCGTCCGGGTTGGCCGGTGGAGGAAAAAACCAAGCTGGGACCTCTCGTGAATGCGGGATCCGTGGAACGTTACCGTTCCGCCTTAAAGGCACCGGCAGGAGTCAGGTTTTTAGAACCAGGCAAGGTGCATGAGCAGGTCGAGGGGCGCCGGGGCCATTATGTGGATCCCTGCATCCGCCTTTGGTCTTCCTCTTCCGCCTACGTGGCCGATCCGGCTTCCCGGGTGGAATTCTTCGCTCCCGTGATCGACGTGGTTCCGGTGGAAAGCCACGAGGCGGCCATCGCCGCCCATAACGCCGTGCCGTTCGGCCTTTCTGCCTCGGTCTTCACCACCTCGCGAAAAAGTTTCGAGCACTTCGCCGACCATCTCCACGCCGCCAACATTTACGCGAATCTTCCCACCACCATGTCCCCGTCCGCCCTTCCTTTCGGCGGTTGGGGCGATTCCGGCAACCGGCACCCTGGCGGTCGCGGCTTGATCCGCTTCGCGGCCGACGAGCAGGTCCTCCAGGAAGCTCCGGATTCCTTGAGCTGAAACTTCGCGGCAGGTAGGCCACGCCTTCTGTAGGGCCCCAGGCCTCTGGGGCATTTTGGACGCAGGGCCTGCGTCCCTACAGGAGTTACCATATTTATTTTTTTGTAACGTAATCGTAATCGTAAACG
>RGTE01000052.1 GCA_010025475.1 Verrucomicrobiota bacterium | reverse complement strand
CTTTCAGCTGATGCCCCATGGCCTGCAGCTTCTCCTTCACCTCCGCCGGCACGGTTTTCTCGATCCGGATCTGGTCGGGCGACCACTGGTGATGGAAGCGAGGCTGCGACACCACTTCCTTGGGATTCATCTTGGCATCCAGCGCGTAACTCAGTCCGAGAAGCACCTGGGAAATGATCGTCGGCCCGCCCGCTCCTCCGATGGCCATCACCACCCGGTCGTCCTTCATCACCAACGTGGGGCTCATGCTGGAAAGGGGACGCTTCCCCGGAGCGATCGCGTTGGCTTCGCCGCCCACCAGCTTGAAATAGTTCGCCACGCCGGGGGCAACGGCGAAATCGTCCATTTGGTTGTTCATGAGGATGCCGGTTCCCGGGATCACCACCTTCGATCCAAAGGCCGTGTTGACCGTGGCCGTGCAGGAGACCCAGTTGCCCTCCGCATCGGCCACGCAGAAATGGGTGGTGTGCTTTTCAAAACAGTTGTTCTGCCAGTCCGGAGGTGTGCCGTGCTCCACCGGTCCGGCTTTTTTGGGATCGATCTTCGCCGCCAGCTCCTTGGCATAGATCGCGTTGGTCAGTCCGCGTGGCACGTTCACGAAGGCCGGATCCCCCAGCCAGTACGCGCGGTCCGCAAAGGCCAGCTTCATCGTCTCCGTCATCCGGTGCAGGAACTCCGCCGTTCCCGGCTTCGGCATCTCCGGTCCCAACGCCTCCAGGATGTTCAGCATCTGGGCCACATGCACTCCGCCGGAGCTGGGCGGGGGAAAGCCCACGATCGTCCAACCGCGGTAGCCGGTGATGAGCGGGCTACGATCCTTGGTTTTGTACTCCTTGAAATCCTTGGCGGTCAGAATGCCGCCGCTCGCCTTCATGTACTTTTCCACGGCCTTGGGAAATGCCCCCCGGTAGAACCATTCCGATCCCTCCTTGGCGATCTTGCGGTAACTTTCCGCCAGATCTTTTTGAATGATCTTTTCGCCCTCCAAATAGGGCGAGCCGTCCGGTTTGAGAAAAATGGCCTTGGAGGCGGGGAAGAGGGCAAGGTTGGTGGCCTGACCTGCCATCTTTTTGGCGTACACGCGGTCGATCGCGAATCCCTCATCCGCATGGCGGATGCCCGCCTCCAGTGCCCTGGCGAAGGGAAGTTTGCCGTGTTTCCGGACCGCCTCCTCGTAGGCAGCCAGGGCTCCCGGTGTGGCCGAGGCGAGGGGACCGGTCTTGCTTAAATCCTCCACCGGTTTCCCATCCTTGAGATACATGTCCCGCGTGGCCTTGGCCGGCGCGGTTTCCCGGCCGTCGATCGCCACGAAGGTTCCATCGGCCAGACGAGCCAGGAAGAAACATCCTCCACCGATGCCGGAGTTATGACCGTCCACCACGCCCAGGGTCAGCGCCACGGCCGCGGCGGCATCGATTGCGTTGCCTCCGGCCTTGAGCGCGTCCAGCCCTGCCTGGGTGGCGAGAGGCTGCACCGAGGCCACGTATCCCTCCGTGGCGCGGGCGGAGGCGAGGGCGGCAGCCATCAGGAAAGCCAGAAGGACACGCACGGCGGGGCGTTTACTCCCCGGCGGCCACGTTGGTCCGGCGCTCGTCGGCGAAACCCTCGCGTTTCCCGTCCGGCAGGATCCGGACCACGTTCACGCTTCCGAAGTAGTACTGGTTCCTCTGCTTGAAGCTTGTTTCCCAGTTTTTCTTCAGCTCTTCGGCCAGGGTGGTGTCGAATCCCTCCTCCAGCTCCAGCGCGTTCTTCGGTTCGGACGGGCTCTTCGCCCGCTTGAGATGGAAGCGTGGTTGGTCGATTGCGGCCACCGGATCCATGGCGAAGTCGATCAGGTTGCTCAGGACCTGGTAGACCCCGGTGGGGATCCGTTCCGAGGCGGGGGAGCCAAGGGCGATCACCGCCTTGCCCTTTTCCGTGACGATCACGGGAGCCATCGTGCTGCGGGGCCGTTTGCCCGGCTCGGCCGAGTTCACGTATTTCCTCGGGCCGAAGCCGAAGTTGGAGAGGCTGTCATTGAGCAGGATGCCCGTGCCGGGGGCCACCACCGCCGCGCCCCAGTGGAGGCTGAGGGACTGTGTGGCGCAGACGATGTTGCCGGCCTTGTCGATGACGATGAAGTGGGTGGTCTCGGCGCTTTCCGGGGTGGCCTCTTCCGCTGTGGTTTCGGCGGGGACCGTGGCGGCCAACACCTTTTTGGCCAGATCGGCGAGGCTCTCCTTGGAGAACACCTTGGCAATCCGCTCCGGCTGGTCCGGCGTATCGCCGAAGTTCGAGGCGACGATCGGGTAGATGTTCTGCCAGGCGTGGGCCACCTGCTCGACCCGGCCCAGGCTCATGGAGGCGGTGTTGCCCCAATCCTTGGTCTCAAGCGACTTGAGGCTAAGCAGCACGGTGGCGCCCCCGGTGATGGGCGGAGCACCGGCGTAAATCCGGTAGGATTTGTAGTCCTGCACCAGCGGAGGAAACTCACGGGCCTGGTAGTTTTTGAAATCCTCCTTGGCGAAAGCTCCTCCGCCTTTTTGGGAGGCTGCCACCAGCTTGTCGGCAATCTCTCCCTCATAAAACGCCTTTGGACCTTTTTCCCCCATCAGCTCCATGGTCCTGGCGAGGTCCGGGTTTTTCAAAATGGCGTTGTTGGTGGGTACTTTACCGCCGGGGTAGTAGATCTTGGCCGCCTCCGGATCCTTGGTGACCAGGTCGAACTTGTTCTGGAACTCCACGATCTGCTTGTCGGCGAGGGGAAAGCCGTCGTGCGCGTAGCCCACCGCCGGTTTCACCAGGTCCCGCCACGGCAGCTTGCCCCACTTTTTGTGGATTTTTTCCAGGCCGGCCGCACAGCCGGGAACGGCCACGCTGTGCCAGCCACGGGAGCGTTCCGAGGAGGAGAGGGCCCGCATCGCCTCGACCGACATGCCCAGCGGGGCGGCTTCCAGGGCCTCCACATAGGATATTTTTCCGCTGGCGGCGTCGTAGTAGAGGACGACCAGCTTGCCGCCGAGGCCGGAGTTGAAGGGTTCCGTCACGCCGAGGGTAAGGGAGACGGCGACGGCCGCATCGGCGGCTGTGCCGCCGGCTTTCAGAATTCGGATGCCGGCCTCGGTCGACTGTGGACTGCCTGAGACGACGATTCCGCCCTTGGATTCGGCTTTCTGGGCGGCAAGGAGGGCGCCGCCGGAAAGAAGAAAAAAAATGAAGGCGTATTTTGCGCTTTGTGGAGGCACGAAAGTCATAAAGAATCTTCACCTTCATGAGCCACAAAATCAAGGTTGCCCAGTTTGGCCTCGGCCCGATCGGGCAGAGCAGCGTCCGCCTCCTGGCGGAAAGGAAGAATTTTGAGATCGTCGCGGGGATCGATATCCAACCCGCCCTGGCCGGAAAACCGCTGGGCGAGGCGTGCGGCCTGCCTGGGTTGAAGGCGCGCATTTATCCCTCCTTTGAGGAGATGTGGAAGAAGGTGAAGCCGGACGTGATCGTTCACACCGCGGGTTCGCGGGCCAAAATCTCCTTCGACCAGTGCAAGCCGATGCTCTCGAAAGGGCTGGCGGTGGTTTCCTCCTGCGAGGAACTGCTCTTTCCGGCTCACCGGGCGCCCAAGGAGGCGGCGGCGATCGACAAGCTTTGCCGGAAGAGCGGCGGACGGATTTTGGGCACCGGGGTGAATCCGGGCTTTGTGCTGGATCTTCTTCCGGTGTGTCTGAGCGGGGTGTGCCGGAGTGTGAAATCGGTCTACGGCGAGCGGGTGGTCAATGCGTCCACCCGGCGGCAGCCGCTGCAGAAAAAGATCGGGAGCGGGCTGGAGCCGGCGGAGTTCAAGAGGCTTTGGAGTGAAGGGAAGGCCGGGCATGCGGGATTTCAGGAGTCGCTCCTGCTCATTGCTCATTCCTTTGGCTGGAAGGTCGGGAAGGTGGCCGAGACGCTCGAGCCGGTGATCGCGGATCACGACATCAAGACCCAGTATTTCTCGGTGCGGCAAGGGCTGACCTGTGGCCTGCACCAGGTGGTGCGGGCGGAGTCGAAGGACGGGCACTCGATCCACCTCGATCTGAAGATGTATCTGGATGCGCAGGATCCTCACGATCTGCTGCGGTTGGAGAGCGATCCGCCCGTGGAAGCGGTGCTCAAGGGGGGCGTGGCGGGGGACAGTGCGACCGTGGCGGCGTTGGTGAATGCGATTCCGCGGCTGCTGAAGGCTCCGGCCGGCGTGCGGCTGATGACCGATATTCCGTTGGCGGGCTGATTTTCCGGTAGGGACGCATGCCCCCATGCGTCCATGCGGGTGGTTCAGTGTCCTACGATCGACGATCCACATGGACCGTTAAGGGTAACGGTCCCTACCGGTTGGCTCTTTGGATATATTCAAATTTATGCACCAATGTGAATGATTGAAATGTTTAAAAAATTGCATGATAACGACTTAAGAATAATTAATTATACTTTGCAAGCAAACACCTCGCTTGCAATTGAGATCTTCAGGTGTATTAATTAAAGGAGAATGAACGGCTTAGCAGATTCGCCTGTCTGAGAGGAGATCCTGCCATGAAAAGAATCCTAGCGCTTTTCACCCTCAGCCTGCTAGCGGGGCTTTACTCATCCCAATCTCAAACGACCACGAATCTATTTTGGGATGTGAACGGCACGACGGGCGGAATTGGTGGAACCGGCAAACTCTGCTGGAACCAACACCACGATCTCTGGCGCTTGGACTAACAGTGCTACTTGGACAAACAACAATGCCAATAACGCAATTCTACAAGGCACGTTTGGAACGGTTTCACTTTCTTCTGGCACAATTTTTGCCAACCAAATTCAGGTCAATACCACCGGTTTTACGATCCAGAACAGCTCCACAAGTACATCGAGTCAAAACCGTTACTTTCGGACTAGGAATGGCATTATTTTGGCGGACGGGGTTAATTTAAACATCTCTTCAGGAGTCACCACTAACGGGGCAATTACTGGATTCGAAGGGCCGATCACGGGCACCAATGGGACAAGTGGCGTCAACACCAACTGTTCTCTCTCCGTGACTGGCGCCACAATAAATGCCGACTCATCGATCCGCATCGCTCTCGATACATCAGCTACGGATATCAGAGTGCCAGTTATTATTGGAACCACAGGCAGTGGATATGCGTCAATAGGCGTCTCATCCGATAACGTAACTAACAGCATCTACGGTAGCGTGGCCGTGAATTCCGGCTCGCGACTAGTGCTCGGAAACAACAATAACGGAACCACCCGCCGCATAAATGTTCAAGGCAAACTCACCACGCAAAACACGGATTTGGTCATAGGCGAAACAGGCTTCGGGGGGATGATTGTTCTTTATGGTAGCAACTCCATCGGTGGAAACGTGGTGGTCCAAGCCGGCCAGCTTGGGTATGGCTCTGCGAACGCGTTTGGTAACAGCACGGTCGTGCTTTCTAACAATGCCAAATTGGGTCAACAAGGCGCAATTGGAACAACCGATGCAGACCGGACACTCGCAAATAAAATTAGTCTTCAAGGTAACGTGACTTTGGGCCTTGGGGACTTCGGAAACTTTCTCTCTGGAAATATCGATCTCAACAGTGCGCAACGCACGATTCTTATAGGCAACAGCACTGTTCTTTACGGCGCGGTAACTAACGGAAGTTTAATTTATACGAATTCAAGTTCGAGTCGTACCATGACGTTGAACGGCTCGTTGAATTTGACCAACTTTTCGATCTTGGGCAGAGGCACCACCACTCTTGGCGCGGCAAACGTTATCAGTAATCTGGTGGTTTCTAACTCTTTCGCCAACGTTGTTATAAGCTCGGTCGGAAATACCATTAACTCCTACACTGTTAATTCCGGTGCGTTAAGTGCGGCAGCTCTCGGAAACGGAACAAAAAGCATGGATTTAAGCGGTGTTGGCGCAACCGCGATCTTTTCGAATACCGCCACTTCCGGCTCACTTGGCGTTGGGGCTTTGACTTTGGGCGGTTCCAATAATTTTGTGATGGCCACATCTGGCAGCATGTCGGTCGCGTCTTCCGGAGCGATCACGCTTTCCGGCACGAGCAATGTCATCACGTTGAACGGATCGGTCCTCGCTTCGGGGCAGACCTACACGCTTTTCTCCGGCACCTCGGTGAGCACCAACGGACTGACTGGACCGGTCACTTTGACCGGCTTGGGAGTCAATAACGCCCCTGGGTTGGTTCTCAACGGACCTGCCATCACCTCCGGGGTCAATATCTATACCTTCCGGAGCACGGCCACGGCGTTGGAATTGCAGGTCGATCCGAATTTGACCCTGAACTACTCGTGGAGCGGAGGCACCACCGGCACTTGGAATACCGACCCGGCGAACACTGTTTGGACCTTGGATGGAACCTCCTCCGCGTTTACCTCGGGTGGCAATGCCGCGGTTGACACCACGGCCGGCAGCGTGGGTCTGACTGTGGATCCGACAGGCATCTCGGCCGGATACCTCACGGTTTCTGGCGGAACAAGCGCGACTTTGGATGGAGGCAATCTTTCCTCCCTCGGCCTGATCGTCGCCAGCACCCCTCTAACCGTGAATAATGCCGTCACGGCAACGAACTTTTCTGTGACTAACTCCAGCGTCAGCGGATCCGGTTCCATTTCCACGATTGCCGGCACTACGGTGCAATGTGACACGGATCAATCCCTCTCCCTGGTCCTAACCGGGACCGGAGGTGTGACCAAATCCGGTGCTGGCACCCTCACGGTTTCCGGCGGAAGCACCTATACGGGAAATTTGGTCGTGAGCAGCGGCGCTTTGGCGACATCCGGGAGCGCGGCAATTCCTGACAATGCCACTCTGGTGCTGAGCAACTTGGCGACCCTGAATCTGGGCGGCAATGAAACGGTGGGAGCCCTTTTTGCTGCCTTTGGAAGCACGAACAACCTGGGTGCCTACACTCTCACGGCGGGCGGCAACAACCAAAGTTACACCAACGGAGCCCTGACTTATGGCTCGGGGGGCATCGTCAAGAACGGCAAGGGAATCATGTACATGAACCAGAGCCTGAATACCTACTCCGGCGGTTTCACTCTGAATGATGGTGAAGTTGCCTACACCTCCAGTGGAAACGCGGGAGCCGATGGTGTGGTGACGAATTCGGTCTTTGGAAGTGGAACCTTGACCCTCAACGGGGGCACCGTTCGTTCCTCCAGCGACACGAGCGGCCGCAATATATTCAATGCGGTGGTCATCAATGGGGATATCACCTTCGGCTCCAACAGCGCGGCCGCGACCATAACAGTTGCTAAGGACGCCAATAAGACAACGACCATCACCAAGGATGTGACCATCACCAACATTGGATCGGTAACCTGGGAGCAGCCTATCGTGGGCTCTGGGTTCCGAATCACCAAGGCGGGGGCCACCAGCACCAATTCGGCAGGTGCCACCAATCTGATCACCTTCCGGGCTTCGAACGATATTGCCGGAATGACGATCCTCGGGGGCACGGTGGGTTACAAGAACCGGAACGCCTTTGGGCCGGGCACCTTGATTGTGAAAGACGGGGTGACCTTGGGACAGGATGGATCCATTAACAATGCTCCGTTGACCACGAACGATGTGACGGATCGGGCCATTCCCAACGGGATGCGTCTCGATGGAAACGTGACCTTTGGTTTGGGATCCACAGGCAATTATTTTGGTGGCAACATTGATCTCGCTGGAGGAAGTCGGACAATCACC
>RGTE01000051.1 GCA_010025475.1 Verrucomicrobiota bacterium | reverse complement strand
GTGCATCCGGGCCAGACCCCGCGTCTCTTTGCCGGCGCTGCCCGCCTCCCGCCGGAAGCAGGGCGTGTAGGCGGCATACTTCTTCGGCAAATCCCCTTCCGCCAAAATCTCCTCCCGGTGCAGGTTGGTCACCGGCACCTCGGCCGTCGGCACCAGGAACAGCTCTCCGCCCTCGGTCGCATACATGTCCTCGCGGAACTTCGGCAGCTGACCCGTCCCCACCATGCTCGCCTCCCGCACAAGGAAAGGCGGAGATACCTCGGTGTAGCCGTGGCCTTCGGAATGCAGGTTCAACATCCACTGGATCAGGGCTCTCTCCAGCCTCGCCCCTGCCCCTCGATAGACCGCAAAGCCGCTTCCCGAGACCTTGGCTGCCGATGTGAAATCCAGGATCCCCAGCTTCTCACCCAGCGTCACGTGGTCGAGGGGCTTGAAATCAAATTTCTTAGGATTCCCCCACGTAGACACGACCGGGTTGTCCGCCGCCCCTGCCCCCTTGGGGCAATCCTCCCAGGGAATGTTCGGGATATTTAGGAGTAGGGATTCCTGTTTGGCTTCCACTTCGGCGGTCAACCGGTCCAGCTCCGCGATCCGGTCCGACTTCTCCTTCATCCCGGCCATCAGATCATCGGCCGACTGCCCTTTCCCCTTTCGGACGCCGATCTCCTTGCTGATGGTGTTCCGCTCGGCCTTCAGCTTTTCCACCTCCCCAATCAGCTTGCGGCGTTCCTCATCCGCCTCCAGAACCTTGGCCAGCCCGTTGGCCGCCCCTTGGCCCCGCGTGAGCAGACGCTGCCGGACCCCCTCGGGATCTTTGCGGATCAGCGCGATGTCCAGCATCGGGGTATTCAACCTATTCAGACCCTTTCCGTCGAGGCCTGCCAAAGGTTTTGCCGCCCGGACGGCGAGACGCTTTAAAACTTGGATGCCATCCGCCACCTTCCGCGGGGCCGTGCTCGATCTCGGCTCCAACACCTTCAAGCTGCTCCTTGCCGAACAGAGGAAAGGTGCCCTGCACATTTTTCATGAAAAGGCCTACCCCGTGCGTCTGGGAGAGGGCGTGGCCGTCACCGGCAAGCTCCAACCCGCCGCCGTCCACCGGGCCCTTCGCGTTCTGTCCTCCCTGCAAAAAAAAATCGCCGCCTTTCATGCGGACAAGGTGGCCGCCGTGGGCACCGGGGCTCTCCGCCGGTCCCGTAACCGGCGGGCTTTTCTACAGCCTGCCGCCAAAATCCTCGGCCAATCCGTTCTCATGCTCACCGGGCACGAGGAAGGAAAACTCATCGCTTTGGCCGCCCGCTCCCTGGGTCGCGCGCCCCGGCCCCGCTACCATCTCGACCTCGGGGGAGGCAGCCTGGAGGCGATCGATTCCCTCCATCCCCGGAGACCTCGGATTCAAAGTCTCGATGTCGGCTGCGTGGCTGTCCGCGACACCCTTCTTCCCCGTCAGCCCCCCTCCCCGGACGAATGGATGCGGGCTCGCCAGAAAATCGCCCGGATCCTCCGCAGACTCCCGCGTCCTGGCCGCCCCGGCCAGGCCACCTTCACCGGCGGCACGGCCCACGTTTATGCCTGCCTCCTTGAAAAAAAGAATGTGAAGGCCCGCCATCTGGAAAATTTTCCCATCCGCCCCCCCGACCTTCTCCGCTGGATCCTCCGGCTACTTCCCCTTTCTATCGCGCCCCGCCCCATCCGCAATATTACCCGATGATTCCCCAGACACCGCTTGTCCGGGAAGCCCTGGCCCTGATGAAGGACTGGGAGAAGGAACCGCAACACGTTCTTCATGTGACCGATTGGGCCGTGCGCTTGTTTGCGGAGCTGCAGCCGGAGCACCAGCTGGGAAAGAGGGATCTGGATTTTCTGGCGGTGGGGGCGCTGCTGCACGACACCGGCTGGTCGACGGCTACCGAGGAGCGCCCGCACCACAAGGAATCCGCCCGCCGGATTCGGGAACACCCCTGGCAAACCCTTTCCCAAAAGGAGCGCGAATTTGTGGCCCTGGTGGCCCGCTACCATCGGAAGAGCCCGCCCTCCTCCCGGCACAAACGTTACGTGAACCTCGAATCCTACCGGCGGGAAGCCCTTCGCTGGCTCGCCGGCATCCTCCGGATTGCCGATGCCATGGATCGCTCCCACCAACAGTCCCTTTGGATGCAGAAAGTCGAGCTACGACCCGGCGTCTGCCTGATCCACGCCAAGGGCACCGGCCATGAGGAGGCGCTTTTCGGTCTGGAGCGCAAAGGGGAGCTCTTTCAAGCGGTCTCGGGGCGGCAGCCCCTTCTCAAAATCACCCCTCCTTAGCCCCATGGCACGCGGGGCCGTTTCTGCTTGTATGGACTCTTGTGAAACGGCGCCGCCCCCAGCTGATCGCGTTGGCCATTTTGGTCGCCTTCATCGGTTTTTCCTACAGCTACGTCACCTATTTTGTGCGGGCCCGGACGCATGCGGTCATCGTGTTTGTCGTGCCGGGAGCCAGCCCTGAGCTTCTGGCCCTCGCCCAAAGCCGCCATCCCAGCCAAAGCCTGCCCGGCCTCGACCAAGCCGATTCGATGGCTTTCGTGGAAACCCAGTCCTCCAACCAACTCACGGGGGATGCGGCTGCCCTTTCCTCCTTTCTCGCCACCGGCGAGATCGGCCCCGCCAACCAGCTCAGCCTACGCTACGACGGCAAACCGGCCGACACCCTGCTGTACGAAGCCCAACGGCGGGGTCGGGCCGTGGGCATCATTTCCTCGGGCGCGGTCACTTCCCCCGGCGTCGCCGCCTTCTTCGCCCACCAACCCGATGCCTCCGTCTCAGGGACGGTGGCGAACCAGCTATTGGACTCCACCCGGATCGATCTCATTTTTGGCGGAGGCATGCAGGTCATCTCGTCCGAGAAAAAAAACGGCCGTCGCGACCTTCTGAAGGAAGCTGAAAAGCTCGACTACACCATGGTGTTTGACCGGTCCGGCCTGGAAAGTTTCCCTGCCTGGAACACGCGAAAAATCATCGGTCTTTTTGCCCCGGGCGATCTCCCCCTGAGCGGGGCGCAGGAAGGCGGCCCGGGAACCATCCGTCTTGCCGATCTGGTCCGCCGGGCCATCGAGACCCTCGCCTACAACCTTCTGGGATATTTTCTGGTCGTGGAACATCCCCTCGTGGCGACGGCGGCCAGCCAGAACCAGGCGGAGTTGGCGGTTCGCCAGTTGCACGAACTCGACCTGGCCGTGGACACCGCCCGCAAATATGCCGGCAAGAAAGCCCTGATCCTTGTCTACTGCCCCTACTCCGTGGGAGGGTTCCAATTCCTGGAGGCTCCCACCGCCAAAAAAGACCCGGGGAAACCCCGTCTGCCGACCCTCTCCTGGCACAACGGGCCGGGTCGGAGCGGTTCGGATCCGGTTGGAGTCCGCACGGGTCGCCCAGGCGCGGCTTCCGCCGGCTTTGGTTGGGCGGCCGCCTACGGCAAGGGGGCGGATGAGGTCCGTGGTATCATGAATGCCGGCCAACTCCACGCCGTGCTCGAACGCCAGCTCTGAACACCACCCGGATCAAGGAAATCCTGGCCGCCCGCGGACTCCGCCCGCTCCGCCAGCTGGGACAAAACTTCCTCGCTGAGCCCAGCCTGGCCGCCCAGATCGCCGAGGCCATCGGCCCGGCTGGCCCGGAACCGGTTCAGGAAATCGGACCCGGCCTTGGCGCACTCACCCGTGGTCTGCTCGCCGCTGGTCACGCGGTCGAGGCGTTCGAGGTGGACCAGGGCCTGATCTCCTTCCTTCGCGAGGAGTTTAAGGAGGAGCCCCGCTTCAAACTCACGGAAGGCGACGCCCTGAAAACCCTGTCTGGTCATCCCGCACGATCCGTTCTCTGCGGCAATCTCCCCTACTCCATCTCAACCCCGCTCCTCGTTCAGCTCGCCCTGCGGCAACCACCGCCCAAGACGGTGGTGGTCACCCTGCAAAAGGAAGTGGCCGACCGATTTGGCGCGCAGCCCCGCACCCCGGATTACGGTGCCGTGACCGTCCTGCTCCAGACCGTCTTTCAAATCGAAAAAGTGCGCGCGCTGCCGCCGGAGGTTTTCTACCCGCGCCCCCGGGTGGACTCCTCGGTTCTTCGGCTCACCCGGCGGTCATCCTTCCCCGGAGGTTTGGAGAAGTTTTACGCGTTTGTCCGGAAGGGATTCTCCCAGCGCCGCAAGCAGCTCAAACGGGTTCTGCCCGTTGATCTCGCCCGCCGTGCCGAGGAGCTCGATCCTTCGGAATGGTGGCAACTCTATGAGCAGCACGGACGAGAAATTTGACGTCGTCGACACGTCCGACCGTGTGACCGGCTCCGCCCCACGCTCGGAGATCCACGCCCGCGGCCTCCTGCATCGTGCCGTTCACCTTTGGCTGTACAACCCGGCGGGTCAAATCCTCCTGCAGCGCCGCTCCCTCACCAAGGATCGCGAACCCGGGAAGTGGACCTCCAGCGTCAGTGGTCACGTCAACGCCGGCGAGGAGTATGATGCCGCGATGCGGAGGGAAATTCCCGAGGAGATCGGCGTGACCGCGGAATCCTGCGCCGGATTCCAACGAATCGGCTACTTTCCCGCCTGCGGGGAGACCGACCAGGAGTTCGTCTGGCTCTTCCGGGCGAACCATCCCGGCCCGTTCCGGCCAGATTCCACGGAAGTCGCCGCCTTGGAATGGTTCGAACCGGAAAAGCTCGATCTTCTGATCCACAAACAGCCAAAAGATTTTTCCTCCTGCCTCATCCACCTTTGGAAACGGCGGCCGAAATGAAGAGCCGCATGGCCGGTAAACGTGCCATCGTGGTCGGCGGGGGGATCGGCGGTCTGGCCACCGCCCTCCGCCTGCGCAGAGCGGGGGCGCAGGTTGTTCTTCTGGAAAAAAACGGAACGGTCGGAGGCAAAGTGGCGGAACGGCGGGCCGCCGGCTTCCGCTGGGACCTGGGCCCCTCCCTTTTCACCATGCCCCAGATTCTCGACCGGCTCTTTTCCGACCTTGGCGAAAAAAGGGAGGAGTACCTGACCCTGGAACCGCTCTCCCCCACCTGCCGCTACCGCTGGGCCGATGGGTACCAGTTCGATGAGAATGAGTTCTTTTGGTCCCGACCTGATTCCGCCCGCCTGCTTCGCCACGCCGAGGGTCTCTACAATCTTTCCGCGCCCGCCTTTCTCGAAAGCGCTCCTTCCGAGATTTTAGGAAAAATCCTGAACCCGCGGCTGCTTCCGTTACTTCGCCACCTCCCGGCGATGAGCCCTTTCCAATCCCTGGCGTCGGCCTCCCGCCGGTTTTACAAGGACCCGCATCTCCAGCAGTTCCTCCAACGCTTCGCCACCTATAACGGCAGCGACCCTGAACTCACTCCCGCCACCTTTGCCGTCATTCCCTACGTTCAGGCCCGGTACGGGGGCTGGTTCATCCGCGGCGGCATCCGCCGCCTGGCCGAAGCCCTGCTCACCCTCGCCCAAAAACACGGAGTGGCCATCCGCACGAAGGCCGAGGTGGCCACGATCGAGCCCCATAGGGTCACGCTGGAGAATGGCTACCACTTCCCGGCCGACCTCATTTTCCACAACGGGGATGTGCTGCGGGCCTATCAACAGACCATTCTGCACCCTGGAGCCAGAGCCATGGCGGAGAAAATCGCCAAGCCCCAGCGGGCTATCTCCGGCTTTGTCGTTCTACTTGGGGTGAAAGGCAAAGACTCCTCGTTGGGTCACCACAACATTTTCTTTTCCGATAACTACCCGCTCGAGTTCCGGCAATTGTTCCGGGAAAAAATTCCGGCGGAGAACCCGACCATCTATCTTTGCCTCAGTTCCCGCAGCCAACCCGGCGACGCCCCGGCCGACCACGACAACTACTTCCTCCTGGTCAACGCCCCGGCGGAGACCGAAGGCATCGACTGGGCTGAGGAATCCCCGGCCTACACCGATCGGATTATTCGGATCTTGGACGAAAAGTTCCTACCCGGCCTTTCCAAGAGGGTCGTTCACAAGGAGTGGTTCTCCCCGGGCGATTTCGAAACCCGCGACGCCGTGGTCGGCGGCTCCCTCTACGGCTGGGCCTCCCACGGCATGGTTTCATCGTTCCTTCGCCCCCCCATCCGCTCCCCCCTGCTCAAAAACCTCTACTTCGTTGGTGGCACCACCCACCCAGGGGGCGGCCTGCCTCTCGTCCTTCTCTCCGCTGAAATCGCCGTCCGCCTGGCGTCTAAAAATTGAGATTCCGGTAGGGACGGGTGCCCCAACCGTCCATGCGGGCAACCCAACTTTGACCCTAAAGCTTCTCCGGGGCCTCCAATAACTCCGCCACGCGGGCCAGCAGTCGGCCCGCCGCTCCACCGTCGATGACTCGATGGTCAAAACTCAGCGTTAAGCGTGCCTCGTTAACCGGCCGGAAGGAGTTTGTCGCCTCATCCCATGCTGGCATCTTCTTGGCCGCGCCCAAGCCCAGCACCAGACTCTGCTCGGGCAGTGGAATCGGCGTGGCCCATTCCAACCCGAACGTCCCGTAGTTCGTCACCACCGCGACGGATCCCCCCACCGCGTCCGCCGGCAATTTCCTTTCCTTGGACTGACTCATGAGCTGCCCGTACGCCGGCAGCATCTTGTCCAAGGAAGTCTGGTTCACCTTCCGCAGCACCGGCACCAGCACCCCATCCTCCGCCTCCACCGCAAAACCGATGTCGATCGAGCTCGGATGGACAATCCGATTTCCCACCAACCGGCCCGCCGGGGCGCTGTTCTCTCCCAGAGCGATTCCAAGGGCCCGTGCCGCATACAATGTCGGCCCGGGTTTCCCGGGATGCTTCTTCCGGTGCGCCATGACCGCATCCATCCGGACCCCGCGCCCCACGGTGGCCAGCGGCCGGGTCCAGCTCCGCCGCATCGCATCCGCCACCGCCACCCGCATGGAGGACGCTGGCGTCAGCTTCTGTTTTTCCAAATCGGCGATAAACCGCTCAAAATCCTCGATCGTCACCCGGCCCTTGGCCCCGCTCGGGGCCAGTCCGGCCAGATCGGCCGCATGCAATCCCAGCTCGTTGATCCGCGCCTTCATCCGCGGGGACAGATAGCTCGCTCCCGCCGCCTTGGCCGGCACCGGCAAGCCGGTGATCGTCGGCAACACCTCACTGCCGCTTCCATTTGTGCCGTTCTCTTTGACTGGTGCCGCCACGGTCTTGGTTTTTTTCTCCGTCTCAGCCTTGCTTGATTTTTTGCCCGCAGCGGAGGCCGGCACTTTCTTCAGCGGCCCTTCAACCGTCACCCCTGCCGCCTCCACATGCCCCAGCACGTATCCCACCGGATAACTTTTTCCCTCCTTCGCCTTCCATTCCCTCCAGACGCCGCCGTAACTGGTCGTCACACTCATCACCGCCTTGCTGGTCTCGACTTCGGCCACCTCCTGGTCGGCCTTTACCTTATCACCGGGCTTCACCTTAAGGCGGATGAGGGTCGCCTCGGCGATCGATTCCCCCAGCTGGGGCATGGAAATGGCAACAAGGCCCATAAGTCGCTTCCGGTATCATCGTAGGCGGGTTTTTTAGTGGGAACAATGCCAGCGACGGCCGGCCCGGCTCTTCCCCTGATTCAGGGGATCCGGACCGGCCGCCGCGGCGCGGCCGTTTCCTCAGGCGGCCGCTTTGTTCTCCAGTGTTCGGATACTGGAAAAGAAGATCCGGATCAGGATATCTACCTCCTCCAACGCCGTGCGGACCGCCTGCCCGTCACAGGGCAGCCCGGCCTTCTCGAGCAGTTGCAAGGCACGGCGCGAGATGCGCAGCTCAGTGAGGGCCGCACGGAACTTGTCCGCGAACTCCTTCGCCGAGGGCGAACCCTCCGCCTCCCCGTGCCGGAAATAGGCGGCCGTGCCCGAACGGAGCAGTTGCTCCGCCAAGTGCCCGCCCGCCCGGTCCTCCGGCAGGCTTCCCGCCAGCCCGAGCAGGGTCGAGGTAAACGCCAGGAGGCGTTCGGACACGTCCGAGCCGCGGCGCTCCCCATTCCCGCCGGGGCGGGGGGTGTTGGTTTTGTCTTGGGATCTCCATGCTGTGTTTTGTGTGGTTGTCTTCATACGGGATAAGACTTCGATTTTGGAAAAAGGATGCGGTCTTTTTT
>RGTE01000006.1 GCA_010025475.1 Verrucomicrobiota bacterium | reverse complement strand
ACCTCCACCCTGTTGGCCAAGGGCCATCAACCCCGCTACGTGATTGGATCCGTCAACTTGGCCGAATTTTTCGTCACATTGTCCCAAGCCATAACCTTTTTCGTGTTCCTCAAATTAGAGAATTTCAAGATCATCGCCGGATTGATGCTGGGTGGACTGGTGGCGGCACCTTTTGCCGCCAAGCTATGTCAGATTCTTCCGGCCAAAACTCTCATGCGGTTGGTGGGAATTTTGCTGATTTTGATCAGCACACGCACACTGTTGCTGGCCCTGGGAAAGATTTAAGCCAGAACCTTGAATAGGCCACTTCGGACAGACGTACCGCCCCTTTCGTCCGAAGGAACCTATCTGGCCTAAATCTCGATACACTCTCCCGACTTAAGCACGTCCACTTGGCAGCCGTGCTTCTCTGACTCCTTTTTGAAGATGGCCGGGTCGACTTCAATCAAATCAAACGTGTTGTAGTGCATCGGCACGGCCCGCTTCGCCTTAAGCAGACGCACGGCCTCGGCCGCGTCGGAGGGACCCATCGTGAAGTTGTCCCCGATGGGGAGCAGGGCCAGATCGATCGGGTTCCTCCGCCCCAGAAGATCCATGTCCATGGTCAGTGCCGTATCCCCTGCAAAATAAATCGTCTTGCCGTCTGCTCGGATTAAAAAGCCCACAGGGTTCGCCACCGAAATCACCTTGCCTCCCTCATCGACGGAGGAACTGTGGTGGGCAACCGTCAACTGCACCCGCCCAAACGGAAAATCTTTTCCGCCCCCGCAGCCCATGGGGTGAACCTTGGCCCCCTGAGCGCCGGCATGCAGGGCCAGCTCATAGGGTGCCACGATCGTGGCGCCGGTGCGCTTGGCAATCGCCACCGCATCCCCGTAATGATCCCCATGAGCGTGGGAAACCAGGATAAAGTCCGCCGGAACTTTTTCCGCCGTGGTGGCCGCCCGGGGATTCCCCGTCAGGAATGGGTCGAGCAGAATTTTGGCCTTGGCAGTGGTCAGTAAAAAACAGGAGTGCCCCAAATATTGAACGGAAATGCCGCGGCTCATTTCTTTGGCTTCGACTCCTTCTCTTTTTTTTCCGCCTCGGCGGCGATCACCTTCGTTTTTCTGTCGGTATCCTCCAAAGCCTTCCAAAGTTTTTGCACGGAGGAAGGGACTTTTTTCACCTTCCCATCCAGGATGTTTTTGGACTCAAGTTTTTCACCGTAGAAGGCCTCATTCGTGTCGTCCTCCACCCCGAAGGCGAGGCTGGAGGTCGAGACTCCTCCAAAGAGCCCTTCGCTGAAGCTGTAGGAGGTGACCGGGGCCGACATACCCGCCATGCCGGCCGAAAGGTTTCGACCGTCGGTCCCGGCTGTGCCTTCCGCCTCCACCCCGCCACGATAATTTCCTTCCTTGGAAAACTGCTCCACCGCGTCGTCGGTGTTCATCAGGATCACGTAATCGATGTTGGAACCGCCGGCCTGAAGACCCACGCCAAAGCCTCCCGCGGAGATGGCCGATGGCGGCGACCATTTCCCATTTTTCATCTTCACGGTCACGAGACCGGACCCGCCGGTTCCGGAAAAGATAAACCCGCCTTTGAAGATATTGAGGATCGCGAGCCCCTTCGCCTTTTGGAAGGCCTGGGCCGGAGCCGTGTCACTCCTCTCATTGGCGTACTTGTCCAGAATCTCCACAGCTTTGTCGATGGCTTTGTCCAGATCCCCATCGTCAGCCCGCAAATGGGAACCCGTTAGGCAGGCGACCGCCCAGAGGAACGGCAGAATCTTCGGCACCCTGAAACGATCGGACGACCCCAGGAAAAAAGCAACTGCGCCTTGTCGGCTTGCTCCCAAAAATCCAAGCCGCTCAAGGAGTTGCTCTTGCGAACCACCCCCCCAAGACGCTGAAATCGAACCATGGATAAGGTCGGTATCGGATTGGTCGGTTGCGGCACGGTGGGTTCGGGCTTGGTCCGGAACCTTCCCGAAGCCAATCGCCTGCTCCAGCAGCGCCTCGGCATCGGCCTGGAAATCCGTGCCGTGGCCGTCCGTGATCTTGCCAAACAACGCGAAGGCCTGCCGATTCCGCCCGTGGCCGATTGGAAAGCAGTAATCTCCAACCCTGCCGTCCAAATCGTGGTGGAACTGCTCGGCGGCACGAAGGATTCCTTCGAGGTGGCCAAAGCTGCCATCTCAGCCGGTAAACCGCTCGTCACCGCCAATAAGGCCCTCTTGGCCGAACGCGGCCAGGAGTTGATCCCCCTCGCCCAAAAGGCCGGAGTTCCCATCTATTTCGAAGCTAGCGTCGCCGGCGGCATTCCGGTTCTCAAGGCCCTGCGGGAAGGGTTGGTCGCCAACCAGCTACTTGGCTTGCACGGTATTATCAACGGGACGTGCAACTACATCCTCAGCCGGATGGCCGAGGAAGGCTCGGATTTTGCGCCCGCCCTGCAGCAGGCCAAGGAACTTGGATACGCCGAGGCGGATGACCGGCTGGATGTCGATGGGATCGATGCCGCTCACAAGGCCGCCATCCTTTGCCTTCTCGCCTACGGCTTTCTCCCCCCTTTTCCCAAGGTCCCTGTGGAGGGCATCCGCAGCTTGGCCGCCCAGGACGTCTCCTTCGCCCGCCAACTGGGCTATACCATCAAGCTCCTCGCCGTGGTCCGCCCGGTGGGTGCCGATCGCGCGGAAGTCCGCGTCTCCCCCACCCTCATTCCCGCCCGCCACCCGATGGCCGCGGTCCACGGTGTTTTCAACGCGGTCAGCCTCGTTGGCAACCTCTCCGGACCGGTCCAGTTCACGGGCCGTGGCGCCGGACCCGACGCCACTTCCAGCGCGCTGCTTGCGGACCTGGGCGAGGCTGCCCGCCACCTCCGCGACAAATCCCCGGGTCCCGTGCTTCCCGCCGGAGGGGATAAAATCCGCCTGATTGAACCCGGCGATTCCGTCGGCCGCTTCTATGTGCGCTTCGATGTTCGCGACCAGCCAGGCGTTTTGGCCCAGATCGCCGGCATCTTCGGCACGGAAAAGATCGGCATCTCCTCGGTTCTCCAGCCGGAAGGTCACGGGGCCGACTCCGTCCCGCTCGTTTTCCTGCTCGAACCGGCCAAGGAATCTTCCCTGCAAAAAGCTGTCGCCGCCGTCCAAAAACTCCCGCTCAACCGGGCCCCGGCGCGAATTCTGCGCGTCGAGGATCTGGCATGAGCTGGCCGGGCATCATCGAGAAATACCGCTCCCGCCTGCCCCTGCCGGCCGGAGCGAAAGTCATCACTTTACTGGAGGGCAACACGCCTCTCCTCCCCGCCCCACGGTTGGCCTCCGCCCTCAAGGGAGACATCGATCTTCGACTGAAATACGAGGGACTCAATCCAACCGCCTCCTTCAAGGATCGTGGCATGACCGTGGCGGTCACCCACGCCGTGGCCAAGAGCGCTCAAGTCGTGATCTGTGCCAGCACCGGCAACACCTCAGCTTCTGCGGCGGCCTACGCCGCCCGGGCGGGAATCGCTTCAGCCGTCGTCATCCCCGCAGGCAAAATCGCCCTCGGCAAACTCACCCAAGCCCTCATGCACGGCGCCAAACTTCTGCCCATTGAGGGGAATTTTGATGCCGCGCTGGAGCTGATCCGCCAGATGGCCGACCTGCCCGGAGTCGAGGTGGTCAACTCCATCAATCCCGTCCGCATTGAGGGCCAGAAAACGGCCGCGTTCGAGATCCTCGATGCACTTGGCAAAACCCCGGACTTTCATTTTCTGCCGGTCGGCAACGCCGGCAACATCACCGCCTACTGGAAAGGTTTTGCCGAAGCCCTGCCCAAGGGACCGCGCCCACGGATGTTTGGTTGGCAGGCCGCCGGTGCTGCGCCTTTGGTCGACGGTCATATCATCAAAGATCCGCAGACCATCGCCACCGCCATTCGCATCGGCAATCCGGCCAGCGGACCCGGTGCTCTCGCTGCCGCCAAGGAGTCGAACGGCCGGATCGACAAGGTCACCGACGCGGAAATTCTCGAGGCCTATCAGTTGCTGGCCAAAAGCGAGGGTGTTTTTGTCGAGCCCGCCTGCGCCGCCCCGCTGGCTGGACTGAAAAAATCCCTGGCCGCCGGCCATATTCCCAAAGGCAGTCTCGTCACCATGACCCTCACCGGCCACGGCCTGAAGGATCCCGATACCGCCCTCAGCGTCATGCCCAAGCCGCCGGCTCCCATCGCCCCCACCCTTGCCGCCGCCCGCAAAGCCTTGGGCCTGTAAGTTTACCCAACCGTAAACGTAAACCTTCACGAACTGCACTTGCCTCAAGCTCTACTGGCTTTACCATGAGCGAGTAATGATTCCTCTCCCCCTCGGCCTCGGCCTCCCTCAAGGTTCTGAATGGTTCTGGATTGTCCTTGTGATCATTCTCCTCTTCGGGGCCAAAAAGCTCCCTGAACTCGCCCGTTCCATCGGCCGCAGCCTCGGAGAATTCTCCCGTGCCAAGCAGGACTTCGAGAAAGAGATGAAGTCCGCCATCGACGATGCCGACAAGAAGTCTGACGCTTCGAAAAATTCCAAGTCCTAAAAGTTGTTCGCGCCGTTGGGGTGGGCACGTCTCTTCGTCATCTTAATCCCTCACCCGTCCGCGGATTCCCTTCACCAAACACACCACCCCTAGCCCGAGCATCCCGTAGACCGTAATCCACCAGCCAGGGCCGAGTTCCAACTGCGCCAAAAGACGATCCGTGTAGGCCGTTGCGATTCTCCAACGAAGAATCGCATAGAGCGCTCCCAGGCCTAGGCCGGTCAGCAGTAAAAAAGCCTGGGGCGCGTGCCGCAGAACCAACCCCGTCCATCCCAGCAGGGCAAAAATGGGGATCAGCAGGAGCCAACCCAGCAAAGGCCGTTTGTCCCTACCGTCCAAGGCCACCGAGGCCAACTCTTGCTGGGCTTTGGCCCGCGGCGTGCCTGCTTTCGACCCAAAGGCCAACTGAAACCCTGAAAAACCGTCCGCCGGGTCCCCCCACATCTCCCTCCACTCCTCCGCGCGCATCCAAAGAAAGGTGGAACCAGGGTTGCGCCCGCCCTCGGCCAGGTTTCGCACCACTTCCATGGTGTTTCCCTTCAGGGAATCAGGAGAGACCCGAACCCAGGGCAGGAAGAAACCGACCAGCGTGACCAACACCAAGATCCTGCCCGCCCGGCGAAAAATATCCCCATGCATCGGTTGGATCGTAGCGGAGGGAATCCCAGCGGGACAACCCAAGGAATGCCCGTGTCGACAAAACACGGGCCTCCCGCCACGCTACCCGCCGACATGATAAAGGTTCATCCGTTCGAATCGCTGGTCGTGGATCCGGCCATGGCCTCCCGGGTCAGTTGCGTCCCTTACGACATCGTTTCACGGGCCGAATCCCGCACCTTGGCCGACAAAAATCCTGATACTCTTTTGCGGGTCGACCGGGCCGATCTCGAATTTCCCGACTCCACCCCCTTCCACGCCCCCGAGGTTTATCGCCGGGCCGCCCAGAATTTTGACCGGCTCGTCCATCAAAAACGGTTCCTGACCGAAAAAAAACCGTCGATCTACCTGGTCCGAATGATCGATAAAAGTCATCGCCAACGTGGCTTCGCCGCACTCGCGGATTTCGGGGACTACGCCTCTGGCCAGTTCCGGAAACACGAATTCACCCGCCCGGACAAGGAGGACGACCGGGTCACCCTGATCCGCCACCTCGGCGCCCTGACCGGACCGGTTCTCGCCGCCTACCCGGACCTTCCGGAACTCACCGCAGAGATGGATCGGATCGAAAATTCGGGGCCCCCGATGGCCGAGGTGACGGACGAACGCGGTGTTCGGCACGCGTTTTGGCGGGTTCCCGACCCGGCCAAAATCGTCCAACTTTTCGGCAAGGTCTCCCGCGCCTACATCGCGGATGGCCATCACCGGGCCGCCGCCGCCGCCCGCCTCGCCAAGGAGAAACCCGGTCCCACGGGCATCCTCACCGTCTTTTTTCCGGCCTCGGAACTCAAGATTCTGCCCTACCATCGTTTGGTTTTGAAACTGGACCCCCTCGACGCCGATTCGCTCCTCGCCGCGGCCGGCAAAGTTTTCGAGGTCACCCAAGTTGCCTCCGCACCTCCCGAGGCAACCGGCAAGATCGGGCTCTTCGTTGGCAACCGATGGTACCAGCTGGCTTGGACAGCGGACCCCAAAGCCGATCCGGTGACCAGGCTGGACGCCTCCGCCCTACAGAATCGCCTGCTTGGCCCCGCGCTGGGGGTGAAAGATCCGCGTACGGATGCCCGGTTGGATTTCGTCGGAGGAATTCACGGCACCGCTGCACTGGAGAAAAAGGTCCGATCCGGTGAGGCTGCCGCCGCCTTCAGCCTGCCTTCCGTGACCTTGGCCCAGATTTTTGCCGTGGCCGATGCCGATCAGATCATGCCGCCCAAAAGCACCTGGTTTGAACCCAAGCTCAGGTCCGGCCTTTTCGTCCACCGCTTCGGTTCGCCGCAGCTGTAACCACCTCGCAAAAAGTTTCCATTCCCCGGGCCAGATCCTCCACGGTCGCCCGGGCACAATTCAGCCGGAAACACGCCTCCTTGGGGGTGGAGGTAAAAAAAATCCCCCCACCGACCACCGCCACGCCCTGTTCGAGGCACTTTTTCCTGACCTCGTCGATCATTCCGGCCCGGCCACCGCGCACCCAGAGCATATAGCCACCTTTTGGGTCATCCGCGCGAATCCCCTCCGGCAATCCTCGCCGTAGAATTCCCAAGGCCAGCTCCCGGCGTTTCCCGTAGACGGTTTTTAACATCTCCAGGTGTCCGCGCAGGCGTCCCGAACGCAAAAAAGCCGCCGTCAGATATTCAGGCGGTACGGCGCCGTGGATCGACTGTCGGCACTGGCGGTCCGCCGCCGCCTCCATCCAGGCGCCGGGCAGGCTGAATCCGATCCGCAGCCCCGGCGCCACGGTCTTGGAAAAACTGGTGGCCAACAACACCGTCTTGCCATCGTCAAAAGCCCGCAAGGGCTTGGGTCTGCCCTGCCCCAACAGATCCCCATAGATGTCATCCTCCAGGATTGGCACCCTCGCCTTCCGGCAAATCTCCACGAGCTTCGGTCGCCACTCCTCCGGCAACGTTGCCCCGCTGGGGTTGGAAAGGCTCGAGGTCACCACCACCAGCTTCGGTCTGGGCGTGGCCCGGATGGCTTTTTCCCAACGCTTGGGATCCGGTTCCTGCCCCACCGCCGTGGGAACCGGGCGGAACTTCACCCCGGCGTCTCCCAACAGCTCGAGCAGCCCGTAGTAAGCCGGGGCCTCGCACACCACCGTATCTCCTTTTCGCAGAACCGTTCCGATGACCGAGGCCAAGGCCCCGGAACAACCGACCGTCACCAACACCTCCTCCGGCTTGGCCGGGATGCCCCGCTGGCCAAGATAGTCGCAAATGGCTTCCCGCAGTGGCGCGGCTCCCTCGGGGCGGTGGTAACTGAACATCGCCCTCGCCTGGCTGGCCACCTCCTGTTCGAGAGCCGTCTTGAGCGCATCCAAAGGAAGGAAGTCGGGGGAAGGAATGCCCGCCGCGAGGTTGATAACCCGCGGATCTTCGGTCTGGCGCATCAGATCCAGCAGGCGGACGCGGGAATTTGGCATCCGCTTGGTTTACCGCTGCGGGTCTCTTTCGGCCAGATCGTTGACTACCCCTTGCCCGTCCTTAGGTTTCTTTTTGATGTCGGATGCCGTTTCGGAATCGCCGCTCGCTCCCTGTCATCAGGCGGCGGGGGGCCGCATGATCCCCTTTGCCGGCTGGAATTTGCCGGTTCAGTTCTCCGGTCTCATCCAGGAACACCAAGCCACCCGGCAGGCCGCCGGGCTTTTTGACATTTCCCACATGGGCCAGATTCGTGCCCAAGGGCCCGGCGCCCTGGCCTGCCTCGAAGGCCTTCTCGCCAACGATCCCTCCAAGCTCTCGGATGGCGAAGGCCACTACTCCTTCCTGACCAACGACCGCGGTGGCGTGGCGGACGACCTCTTTCTCTACCGGCTGGGTCCGGAGGATTTTTTTCTCGTGGTGAATGCCTCCCGCCACAAGGAGGTCCTCGATGGATTAAAAAGAAAGGAGGGGCCGCAGGTCCGTTTCACCGGCGCTCCCGGATCCGCCGTGGGCATGGCCCTGCAAGGACCGAAAGCTGCCAAAATTCTCGCAAAGCTCGTCCCCCAAGGAACCCCTCTTCCGGAGCGGAATCGGATTTCGCATGCCAATCTGGAGGGTAGGGATGCCTTGGTAGCCAGGACCGGTTACACCGGAGAGGACGGTTTTGAAATTTTTGCCGACCTGAAAACCGGGCCGAAGATTTGGACGAAGCTTCTCGAACTCGGAAAACCGGAGGGCCTGCTCCCTTGCGGACTCGGCGCCCGCGACAGCCTGCGCCTGGAGGCCGGCCTTCCCCTCAACGGACAGGATCTTTCCCATGAAATCACCCCCGTGGAGGCGGGCCTGGGTTTCTTCGTCGATGTGGGCCGCCCGCGCCCTTTCCCCGGTCGTTCCATCCTGGAAAACCAGAAAAAGAACGGCCCTGCCCGGATCACGATCGCCTTGAGGGGCGAAGTTGGGCAGCCGCCGCCCCGACATGGGTATCCGGTCTTTTTTGAAGGAAAGAAAATTGGAGAGATCACCAGTGGCCTGCCCTCCCCTACCCTGGGGCATGGAATCGCCTTGGCGCTGGTGAACAGCCCCGCCCCGGCTTTGGGACAACTTGTTGATTTTGAGGTGCGCGGCCGAAACGTGCCTGCCAAGGTCTGCAAAAGAAAATTCCTGAAAAACAAATGAACACCCCGGCCGATCTCCGTTACGCCAAAAGCCATGAGTGGGTCCGCATGGAAAAGGACCGGGCCACCGTCGGCATCACCGATCACGCCCAGACTGAGTTGAGCGATGTCGTCTTCGTCGACCTGCCGAAACCCGGCCGGAAAGTGAATGCCGGCGAGGTCATCGCCACGGTGGAAAGCGTCAAGGCCGCTTCCGACATTTACGCCCCGGTGGGGGGCGAGATCACCGAAGCCAACGCCGCCCTCGCTTCCGATCCCGGTCTGATCAACCGCGATCCTTATGCCAACGGTTGGCTGTTCCGCCTGAAGCCGACCTCTGCCGCCACGGACCATCTGCTTTCTCCCGATCAATACTCGGCTTCTCTCCAGAAATAGAACCTTGAACCTGTCCCCGGGTCCGGTTCAGCCCCACGGCGGTGGTTTCTTCACTTGGCACGGCTACGACCCCGCCTGCAAAGCCGAGCTTTGGTCCACCGGGTTCACCGCGCCCCAAGAAACCGTGCTTTTTGATCCGATCGATTGGCCCCAAGACTCCCCTCTGCCGAAGGGCCTGATCCAGATCGTCCAAACGAACGGCAATCACGACCGGGACTGCCGAACCCTATGCACCCAGAAGGGGGCCGTTTTTTCCAACCAACCCGCAGGGTTCACTTCCATTCAGCTCACCGGCGCCGGCGAGGGCGAAACCGCCTATTTCCACAACGCCAGCGGAACCTTGGTGGTCGGAGACGCACTTATCAACTTGGCTCCCCACGGACTCATCTTTCTTCCCGACAAATACTGCGCTGATCCCGCCATGCTCCGGAAAAACCTGCGCAGGCTTTTGGATTTTCCCGTCCAAAGAATCTTTTTTGCCCACGGCGACCCGATCCTGCAGAGTGGTCTGGAAAGGATTCAAAAGCTCCTCGCATGAACATTCTCTTTCCCCTGCTTCTCCTTCTGACCGTGGCTTCAGCGCCTGCCGCCAAGGATAAGGAAAAAGCCACCAACGACCTGCCCCGGGTCAACACCTTGATCCCCCAGCTTCTGCCCCGCAACCCGAGTGCCAAACCTCCCCCGGGCCCGGTACAAAGGCAGCTGGATACATTTTTTAACGGCATTCAGGCAGGAAAAGTCGATGAAAGCTTCCGTGCCCTCGTCGCCAATAATCCCTCCCTCTCCGATCCCGCCGCCGTGCCGGAGTTCGTGGAGAACATTCGGAAAGGGCTGGAAGTGTTCGGCCCTTTGCAGGGGGTGGAACTTTATGATCAGAGGCCCGTCGGCACGCGGGTGGTCTATCTCACCTACATCAGTTTTCACACCAAGAAGCCGCTTCGCTGGCAGTTTGTTTACTACATGCCGGTGGGCGCGGACTGGAAACTGCTCAACCTCCGCTTCGACGACACCGTCGAGCAGAGTCTGATTCCGGATTAGGCGAGTCCGACCTTCGCCCGGCCGCCGCGGTTGTCGAGGAAGTCGACCATCGCCGCCACGGCGCCACGGTCCAAGGAGGCCCCAGCCTCGCTCATCACCGTGCGCAAGGCCTGGTCCAGCGATTGTGCCGTCCCCTCCTGCCCCTGAATCAGATCAACGAGCCGCTTTACGGCGGCCACAACTTTGGCCGAAGGAAGGATGGCATCCCCAGCCAGACGGCTCGGGAAACCGGTCCCATCCGCGCGTTCCTGAGCCTGCCGGATGGTTTCCGCCACGGGCCCCTGGAATTCCAGACCGCCGACCAGATCCGCGCTCCGAAGGATCGCCTCGCGCATCCGCCGTTTTTCATCCTCATTCCGGCTCCCGCCCTTGCTGACCAAGTCATGCGGAAGGGCGACGGTTCCCAGGTTGAGCAACTCCCCTGCCAACTCGGCGGTTTCGATGTCCACAAGGGAGAGACCCATCTCCTCGGCCGCCCCCCGGGCGATCCGGCCGATCAGTTTGGCGTTCGATCGGGCGGCTTGCGCCTGACGGCTATCCACCTCCCCGACAAAGGCGTCGATCAAACCGCGGAACATCTTTTCGCGTTTGTCCCTCTCCACGATGAACTCCGTGATATCCTGCTCGATCAGCAGCACGCCCGGAGGATGGTCACGATCCGCCCTTAGGGGGATGTGGTCGGTCTTGGTGTACTTCTTCTTTCCGGCTTCCTCGAATTCAAAACGGCCCTTCTGCGGTTGCCATTTGCCCTCGGTCCGGTCCGCGGGCCACCCCGGGTAAAGCTCGTCGATCACCTGCTTGTTGATCTTTTGGTACGCTGCCGCCCGCACCGGCCCGATCACCGCCGGCATGGTCTTGCCGGCCACCTCCTCTGGCGTGATCCCCGCGGCCTCGGCGAGGGTCCGGTTGGCAAAACTGTATTTTCCGCCGGCGTCGACCGCGGCGATCGCGGTGGGCTGATTGTCGGTGATCACCCGCAGGAATTTGGAGAAGCCGGTGAACCGCTCGGCGGCGATCTTGAGGCGCTGGGCCTCGGCCGAGGCCCGGATTTCCGCCCCATGCTTCCAGGCAACCCCCATGGAGACCGAAGCCAACGCCAGAACCAGGGTAAACCCGATCAGCATCATGTTCTGGCGTTTCTCTGCCGGTCCCAGGGCCTCCTCCGAGGAGGCGGTACGCACGACCACCCAGGGAGTGCCGGAAATTTTCCGACCCAGCACGAGACTGGAGACATTGGCGTAATTGGGACGGATTCCAAAGGCACCGGGTTTCTTGAGTGCAAAGGAGGCTGCGGAGTTTTCGGGGTCGTTCGGGGAGTCATTGGTCATCGGTTTGGTCCCGTTCGGCAAAGGATCCCTCCGCGGCGTAAGGAACTGGACGGTGTTACCGGAGGTGCCTGGCTTTTCCTGAACCAGGTAATTTTCACCGCTCTTGAGCGTCTCCCCAGGTTGCGCCATCAGCGGGAAGAGTTCCTTGTCCACCTGTTTTAAGCCGACCACATAAGCGACCGGCTTGGCGTTGTCGGGGGCATCCACCGGATAAATCGGAACGATAAAGCCGAGACTGGGCTTCCCCTCCCCATCCAAGCGCATGTTCCAAAGGCCCCGCTGGCGGGCGGCGTTTTCCTTCAGCACATCAATAAAACCATCCTCCTTTAACGCAGGAAGAAATTCACTGGCCACGAGAATCTGGCCGCTGGGTGCCACCACCGCGATGCCGGCGATGCCCTCACGAACCACATTGGCATTGATTTCCAAAGCCGGGGGCGGGGTGACAAAGTCGTTGGCCTCGGCCATTTTTTTCAGGTAATTCCGCAGGAAGTTCTCCGCACCCTCTTTCTGGTCCTTGCCGGCGCCCTCGTTGAGGAGGGTATCGATGTAAATCTTCTGGGATTCATTGGAGGCAATGGTTCTGAGGACATCGAACTGGGAGGTCAGCCAGGATTCCACCGCCGCACCCCGGGTTTCCGCCACCAAACCCATCTGAGTTTGCCAATCCCGCAGGGTCCTTTTCTTCTCGGCCTGGACAAATCCGAGAATTCCCAAAAATCCGCCCGCGGTGAAGACGGCCAGAAAGACGGCGGCGAGAATCGTTGTCAGATTCCAAGGCCGCTTGACCGGAGCTTGGTCGATCTTGGGGGCATTGATCTTCAGCTTCGAGGGGTCTTGGGGAGCGGGATTATTGGATTCAGCCACGGAGGACTCCTTTCCTTTTGAGGCTCAAGGATTTTCCGATTCCCCTGCGCGCTCAAGGTTTTCCTCGGCCCTAAAGATGGGGTATGGTTGGGGGATGAGGATAAGGATCTGGCTCCTTCCCCTTCCGATAGCCTTGCTTTCCACGGTACTGGCTTGGGACGGTCAGTACCAGGTCGTCCAGCAACAACCGATTCAGAAATTTCCCAAATGGACCGGGATTCTTTCCGAGGTTCAGGATGAGCTGGCGAAAAAGGCCGACGTGAATGCCCCGTTTGCCGGGGGATGGGATGAGTTCATCCAAAAGACCCAATCTCCGGATAAAATGGAAATGATCAAAAAGGTGAACGAAACTTTCAACTCCATGCGGTATGTCACCGATCAAAAGAACTGGGGAGTTCCCGATCTCTGGAATACTCCCGTCCAATTCACCCAACCGCCGGATTACGTTGTCCCCGGGCGGGTCAGCGGAGACTGCGAGGATCACGCCATTGCCAAATACTATGCCCTGCAAAAACTGGGCTTTACCCAGGACGAATTGCGGATTCTGGTGGTGAAGGATCTTAACCTAGGCGTGGGCCATTGTATTCTCGGGGTGATCTACAGCGGCCAGTGTTTCATTTTGGATAACCAAATCAAAAGCGTCTGGACGGCTGACAAAATTCAGCATTACAAGCCGATCTATGCCATCAATGAAACCGCTTGGTGGCAGTTTGTCCCTGCCGGCCAACCCCTCCCCGGAGCCGAAGGCGCAGGTGGGGGGGGCGGCGGCGCGGGCCAAGGGGATTAACCCTGCTTTCGCGGACTTTTCCCCTGCCCGGATGGAGGGCAAGCTATCGCCCCCATGCCTGAACTCGCCCCGGCGTACGACCCATCCAAAGTCGAGGACCGCCTCTACCGTCAGTGGACGGAGCGGGGGGACTACCGGGCCAATCCAGCCTCCGCCAAGCCGGCCTTCTCCATCGTCATTCCTCCCCCCAATGTCACCGGTATCCTCACCCTCGGCCACGTCCTCAACAACACCATCCAGGACATCCTCGCCCGCCGCGCCCGCCTCCAAGGCAAGGAAGTGCTGTGGCTCCCCGGCACCGACCATGCCGGGATCGCCACCCAGACCGTGGTGGAGCGCACCCTTAAAAAAGAAGGGAAAATCAAGCACCGGGATGACCTCGGCCGCGAAGAATTCCTCAAACAGGTTTGGCAGTGGAAGGAAAAACACGGGGGCATCATTATCCAGCAACTGAAGAAACTCGGAGCCTCCTGCGACTGGTCCCGCGAACGCTTCACCATGGATCCCTCCTACTCGGCCTGCGTGCAACAGGTCTTCGTGGATCTGCACAAGAAAGGTCTGATCTATCGCGGCCGCCGGATGGTCAACTGGTGCCCGGTTTCCCGCACCGCCCTCTCCGATGAGGAGGTGATTATGAAGGAGCAGAAGGGGCACCTCTGGCATTTCCAGGTGGCCGTGGAGGGGAAAAAAGGCCGTTTCCTCACGATCGCCACCACCCGGCCGGAGACCATCCCGGGTGACACCGCCATCGCCGTCCATCCCAAGGATCCCCGCTACGCCTCCCTGATTGGGAAATTTGCCCTCCGTCCCCTGCCCCCGGAACAGCCCGAAACTCAACGCCGCATCCCCATTGTCGGGGATGAGCACGTGGAGATGGAGTTCGGCACCGGCGTGCTCAAGGTAACTCCCGCCCACGATCCGGCCGACTTTGCCATCGGCCAGCGCCACCAACTTCCCGCCATCGAAGTGATCGACGAGAGCGGCCATATGAATCCCGCTGCCGGGGAGAAATTGGCGGGCTTGGACCGGATCAAAGCACGCGCGGCCGCCGCCGAGCAGTTGAAGGAGCTGGGCTGTCTGGAAAAGGAAGACCCCTACACCAATCAGGTGGGCTACAGCGAACGCGCCGATGTGCCGGTCGAACCCCGCCTCTCCGAGCAGTGGTTTCTCAAATATCCGAGCACAGAAAATTCCCGAAAGGTGGTGGCTTCGGGCGAGATGCGTTTTTTCCCCGATCGCTGGACCAAAGTTTACGACCACTGGATGGATAACCTGCAGGACTGGTGTATCAGCCGCCAACTCTGGTGGGGCCACCGCATCCCCGTCTGGTATCGTGGCAAGGAAAGCCGATGCCAGGTGGAGTCGCCCGGCGAGGGTTGGACCCAGGATCCTGACGTCCTCGACACCTGGTTCTCCTCCTGGCTCTGGCCCTTCGCCACCATGGGTTGGCCCGAAAAGACACCGGAGCTGAAAAAGTTCTACCCCACCACCGACCTCGTCACCGGTCCCGACATTATTTTCTTCTGGGTGGCCCGCATGATTATGGCGGGATTTGAATACATGGGGGAACGGCCCTTTCACAACGTTTACTTCACCGGCCTCATCCGGGATGCCAAAGGCCGTAAGCTCTCCAAGTCGCTGGGCAACTCACCGGATCCTCTGGATCTCATCGCCAAATACGGGGCCGATGGACTCCGCTTCGGTCTTCTCCGCATTGCCCCACAGGGCCTGGACATCCGCTACGACGAGAAACAGATTGAGGAGGGCCGCAACTTCGCCAACAAACTCTGGAACGCTTGCCGGTTCCGCCAACAACAGGGCCCCTGCGACGCCCAGGCCGATCCTGCCAAGCATCCCCGCACCCCGTTCTCGGATCATCTCCTCGCCGAGCTGGATGCCCTTGAAAAAAACCTCGAGAAAATGTACGCGAACTACGAATTCAGCCAGATCGCCCAGGCTCTTTACGGATTTGTCTGGGACGAGTTCTGCGCCCGCTTTATCGAGACCGCCAAGGCCGACTTTGCCAACACGGCCTCCCCCACCCGGCCCGGCACCCTCGCCACCGCCGACTTCGTGCTATCCCGCATTCTCCGCTACCTGCACCCCTTCATGCCGTTTATCACCGAAGAACTATGGCTCACCTTGGGTCTCGGCAGGGAAAGTATCCAGTTTTCCAAATGGCCCGAAACGGGTCAGATCCGCTGGGATGCGATCTCCTCCAAAAATGCGGAGACCTGTTACGCCACGGCGGAGGCGGGCCGACGTCTCCGTGGGGAATTCGGTCTCTCCGGTTCCTCCAAGTTGAAGTACCTGCTGCTTGCCAAGACGTCCCCCTCCCCGGAAGACCTGCGGACCTTGGCCAAGCTCCTCCAATCCGGGTCCGTCGAAACCTGCACCCGCGCCCCCAAAGCCCCGATGACCCCGACTCCCTGGGGAGACCTTTATCTTCCGCTCGAAGGATTGCTAGATCCGGCCAAGGAGACCGCCCGGCTCGAAAAAGAAATCACGGTAGCCGAGGCTGCCCGCGCCCGTGAGGCCGCCAAGTTGGCCGACCCAAAAATGGCCTCCAAGGCACCGCCCGAAAAAGTAGAGGAATGGAAGCGGATCGAGCGTGAGGCCGACGAGAAAATCGTCCGCCTTCGCGAGCAGCTCAAACTTTTCACAACTTAATCGGAAGCCGCCCCTTTTCCTCTCGGCAGCCGCCGGCCGGGAGGGTTCGATTCCCTTTCATGGAAAAGGGTCACACCATCCCCATTCTTGGCCAAGGCTACGTCCGCTATGTCGATCACCTCGGCACCGACCTACGCATCGTCGAGGCGGCCCGCATCTCCTACAAAAGCCCCAGCAAGGGAATCGAGCAGGACAAGAAGCTGCTTCTCTATCTCTACAAACACCGCCACACGAGCCCGTTCGAGCAGTGCTCCATCACCTACAACATCAAGATGCCGATTTTCATCATGCGGCAGTTTGTCCGGCATCGCACCTTCCGCCTGAACGAATGGAGCGGCCGGTATTCCGAGCTTGCGGACGAGTTTTACGTCCCCACCCAATGGCGGGCCGCCGACGCCAAAAACAAGCAGGGCAGCCAAATCTCCAGCTCGCTTGATCACGTTGCTCTGACCAAGGAGGTAAAAACCTTCAACGACTCCGCCTACGCCACCTACCAGAATCTCTTGAGGCAAGGCGTCGCCAAGGAGCTGGCCCGGATGGTTCTGCCGGTCAGCATTTTCACGGAGGTCTATGTGAACTGCGACCTGCACAACCTCGTCCACTTTCTGCAGCTGCGGGAAGACGACCACGCTCAGCTTGAAATCCGTGAACTCGGCGCCGCCATGCGCCAGATCGCCGAAAATCTCTTCCCCTGGACCTTCGAGGCCTACCACAAGTACCGCCTGACCATCTCCGAAAAACCCAAAGACGAGTAGGTATGCGAGTCTCAACCGACCGGACCGCGACCTGGTCGGGGCCCGCTTGAGATGTTGAAAACGGGCGGTTCGGGACAACCGCCCCTACCAAGGGCCCCATCTCCGATCTCCCATCTGCCATCTTCCAATTTTTCCGCTGACGGGCATGAATTCTGCCTTTAGGATTTCGTGATGCCCAAAATTCCAAAAAAATCCCCCTCTCCCAAGCTCTCTACCCCTTCCCAAAATTGGCTCCCTTTGCTCCTCGCCGGCGCCGTCGGCTTTGCCGGCGCCTTTCTGCTCCTTAAGGGTTGCCCTTTCTCCCGGATGAGCTGCCCGGTCTACTCGGAAATCTGCCCTGTCACCTCCACGCTCGGGAAAGTGGAAAAGGCCTTGGGGCAAAACGATCTTCCGGCCGCCCGTACCTCGGCGGAGAAACTGCAGGATCTATTGGCCAATCGGATGCCCGATCTGTCCCAGGCCGCCCGACGGATTGCAGAAAGCAAAAATCTGGACCAAGCCCGGCAAAATCTGGCCGATTTTAAAAGGAAGATGGAAACGGCTTCTGATCAACCCGTCAAAACTTCTCGGTGAAATTGGTTTCTTTCGGCTTTTTTTCCCTTCTCGTCCTGACCGTGATGGCTCCGGCCGCCGAACTGAAATTGGGGGACAAACTCCCCACTCTCACTCTCCCGGATCAGGACGGGAAACCCTTTGACCTCTCCGCCTACGGTTCTGAGGGATACCTCCTGGTGTTCTTTTATCCCAAGGCCAATACTCCGGGATGCACCGCCCAAGCCTGTAGCCTCCGGGACGGGGAAGCGGAACTCACCAGCCGGGGTGTAAAAATTCTCGGGATCAGCGCCGACAAGCCGGAATCGCAGAAGAAATTCGTCAGTGACCAGAAACTCCCCTACCCGCTCATCGCCGACTCGGAGGGCAAGGCCATCCAGGCCTTTGGCGTTGAAGGCATGCTGGGATTTGCTCGCCGTTCCGCGTTCCTGTTTCACAACGGCAAGCTTGTCTGGCGCGATGCCAAGTCCTCCACCAAGGACCAGGCCTCCGTCGTCCTGAAGGCTCTCGACACCCTCTCTCCCGCCAGAAAGTGAAGTCGTTCCGCAAGGAACTCACCTTTCGCACCCCGACCCGGCGGGCTTTTCTCAACATCACCCCTCAGGTGGAAGCCGCCTTGGGGGAATCGGGTATCCGGGAGGGCCTTTGCCTCGTCAATGCCATGCACATCACAGCTTCGGTCTTCATCAACGATGATGAGCCCGGCCTTCATGAGGATTTCGAAAAGTGGCTGGAAAAATTGGCCCCGGAAAAGCCCCACTCCCAATACCGCCACAACGGCGCGGAGGACAATGCTGACGCCCACCTCAAGCGGACGATAATGGGCCGGGAGGTGGTCGTGGCGGTGACGGGCGGACGATTGGATTTTGGCCCTTGGGAAAGGATCTTTTACGGGGAATTTGACGGAAAAAGGGCCAAGCGGGTCCTCATCAAAATCCTTGGCGAATAACCCGGGCTTTCCCCCTTTTCCGCCTTTGCCGGAGATTCTATAAAAAAACGTGCCCTCGATTTTCGGAAATCATCTCCAGATCTTCTCCGGTAACGCCAACCGGGAATTGGCCGAACGCATCGCCGCAAAAATCAAAATCCCCTTGGGGAAGGCCACGGTGACCTCCTTCCCCGACGGAGAAACCTTCGTCAAATTTGAGGATAATATCCGGGGCAACGACGTCTTTATCATCCAGCCCACCTGCTCCCCCACCAACCAGAACCTGATGGAGCTTCTGATCATGGTGGATGCCGCCCGCCGGGCCTCGGCTTTCCGGATCACCGCCGTCCTGCCTTTTTTTGGCTATGCCCGCCAGGACCGCAAGGACCAACCCCGGGTTCCCATCACCGCAAAACTGGTGGCCAATCTTCTGGTGGCCGCAGGAGTAAATCGTGTCCTTACCGTTGACCTTCACGCCCAGCAGATCCAGGGATTCTTCGACATCCCCGTCGACCACCTCTTTACCGCCCCGGTCTTTTACAAATATCTGGTGGAGAAAAGAATTCCCAACCTGGTGGCCGTGACGCCCGACATTGGTGGCATGAAGATGGCCGCCGCCTACGGGCAGATGATGGACTGTGGTCTGGCCATCGTGAGTAAGCGCCGCCTGAGCGCCACCGAGACCGAGGCCACGCATGTGATCGGGGACGTGAAGGGCAAAAATATCCTTCTGGTGGATGACATTACCGAGACGGCCGGCACGATCTCCTCCGCGGTCGAGATTCTCCGCAAACAGGGAGCCAAAGACATTTATGTCGGCATACCCCACGCTGTCCTCAGTCCGGTTGCCGTGGAACGCCTCAAGAAAGCCGGCATCAAGGAACTGATCACCACGAATACCACCCCGCAAACCGAGATCCCTGGTGTCCCCACCAAGGTCCTCTGTGTCGCCCCGCTGTTGGCCGATGCCATCGTCCGGATCCATGCCGGCGAGTCCGTCTCCTCCTTGTTTGAAATCCGCGCCGGCGTTAAGACCTGACCCCATATGCAAGACGCGGTGACGGCCGCCTGCCTGCGGCTGCCAGGCTTACTGGCCTAAAATATAGGCAAACATCAACGGCGCGACGATCGTGGCGTCCGACTCAATCACAAAACTCGGGGTCTCCGGCCCCAGCTTGCCCCAGGTGATCTTTTCATTGGGAACCGCACCCGAGTAGGAACCGTAACTCGTCGTGGAATCGCTGATCTGGCAGAAGTAAGCCCAAAGAGGGATCGACTTCCGTTTCAGGTCTTGGTGCAACATCGGCACCACACAGATCGGAAAATCGCCGGCGATGCCGCCACCAATCTGGAAGAATCCCAGCGGGGTCTTGGCGGTCTTGGTGTAAAAGTCGGCCAGCGAGATCATATACTCCACGCCGCTTTTCATCAGTTGGGGTGACTTGACCTGCCCGGAAATGCAGGCCGCCGCAAACATGTTGCCCAGGGTGGAATCCTCCCAACCCGGCACCACCATCGGTAGGTTCTTTTCCGCCGCTGCCACCATCCACGAATCCTTGGGGTCAATCTGGTAGTGCTTTTTGTAAAGCCCCTCCCGCAGCGCCTCAAAGAAGTATTCGTGAGGGAACTTGCGAACCCCGTTCTGCTCGTCCCGCTTCCACAGATCGATCATCACCCCCTCGATCCGGCGCATCGCCTCATGCTCGGGAATACAGGTGTCAGTCACCCGGTTGAGATGATCCTTAAGCAATTTATCCTCATCCTTGGCCGTGAGGTAACGATATCCCGGGACTCGCCGGTAGTGATCGTGAGCCACGAGGTTATAAACGTCCTCCTCCAGGTTCGCCCCCGTGCAGCTGATCGCATGCACCTTGCCCTTGCGGATCATTTCTGCCAGGGAAATTCCCAGTTCTGCCGTGCTCATCGCCCCGGCCAGCGTCACCATCATGCGTCCGCCGTCATCGATGAGCTTGCGGTAGGCCATCGCTGCGTCTCGCACCACCGCGGCATTGAAGTGACGATAGTTGCGGTCAATGAACTTGGTGATCGGACCGTCTGCCATGCAGTCTCCTTTCAACCCTCCCGCGCGAGAGTTGACAAGACTAATCCGGTTTTTTTTGCGTTCTTCTTGTCCGTAAATGTGGGTCGCAGAAATGATCCATCGCCAAAAACATCGATTTCGCATGCCGTGCGAATAGCACGCTCAAAAAAGGTGCGGGCATCACGCACAGCAGGAAAAGCAGGGTGGGGCGAAGGTCGGTCCAAACCCGCAGGATGAAATAGGCCGACATCGCCCCAAGTCCGATCACCCCGTAATTGACCCCCCAGATCGCCAGTAGGAAATATCCCGGCTCCCGCTCATACGCGTATCCGCAATTGGGACACCCGTCCAGGGGAGTGAACCAGTCGTGCAGGGATCGGGTGGCTTTCACGGAGGGAAAAATCGGTTTTTCGCCGCAGGTGGGGCAACGGCAGAGCAACGAACGCTTCAGGTAAAGCCAAGCCTTGCCGAGGGTGCGCGGCGCTTGGGCGGTGGCGTCCCCGGGATTCATTCGCGGTGGTACGGATGCCCCGCCCTCCAACTCTCCACGCGGTAAATTTGCTCCAGCAATACCACCAGGGCGAGATCGTGCGAAAGCGTCTGCGGCCCCAGACAAACCACCCGGTCACATCGGGTGCGCAGATTCTCCCCGTGCCCGTCCGCTCCGCCCAGAATCCATGCCGTCTTGCCCTTTCCGGTCCTTGCCCATTGATCGAATTCCTTTTTCCAATCCGCCGTGCTCTGGGCCTTCCCCTTTTCGTCCAGCGCCACCCGCTGCCAGCCCTCCGACTTCTCCAAAAGCTCTTTTTCCTGCTTCACCCCTTCCTTCACGGAGACGAGCTCAACCTCCGTAAAACCGCCGATCCTTTTGAGAAACTCCTCCGCCGCGCTCTTGGCCCAGCCGGAAGGCCGCCCCACGGTGATCACCCGGTGCTTCACGGGCCCGTCCGCCGGGGAAAACCCACCCGCACGGCCGAGCCGTCGGAAAAGATCACCGAAGCACACTCGCTTTGGAACACCGGTCCAAAAGCTGCCCCGAACGGGGCCCCGGTGGCGCAATCCACCGCATACCGCAGCGGCGCCCGCGTTGTCCAGGGTTCATGGGTCACCCCGTAGGTGGTCCCCCCCCGGAAGGCGTTGTAACCCCGGTTGCGATGCAACAGAAACGCTTCCAGGGTTCCGTCCGAAACCGGACGTGCCTCCGCCTCGGCCCGGACCGAGATTCGGAACGTCCGCGCCCCCACCTCCCACTCATAAGCCGCCTCCGGCTCGCTGTGGCGCACCCTTTTCTCCATCCGTACTTTTTTCTTCTCGTAAGGCTCCCCAAACGCCTTCCGGGCCAACCTCGCCACCAGGAATTTTGGAACCAACTCCCCCAGAAAGACCACCCCGGGTCCGTTGGGACCCTGCACATACGTGCGCAGGTTCACTTCCGGAAAACGATCATGCCAGGGCCAGCTGATCCCCTTCACCACCACGTTGGAAAACTCCACGCCGACGAGACTCACCGCCGCCGCCCCCTGCCAAAGATCGGGCGCACAACCGGCCGGCAAACGGCCCTGCACCAGCGCGGGGTCCACCAGCCAGCTCACCATCACCAGGTTTCCCCAGTCCGCCTGCATCCATGCGGGGCCGTCGCTCATCGCGACTATCCTGCAAACCGGGGACCGAACAGCAAGAAATCCGCTATCCGAGCACCTTTTCGAGCTCCTCCACCCTTCGCTCGAAAAGCGCCAGCGCTGCCTCCACCGGCTCCGGGCTTTCCATATCCACGCCGGCCGCCCGCAATGTCTCCAAGGGCGGTCTTGACCCGCCCGACTTCAGGAACCCATGGACCCGTTGCACCGCATGGCCGTCGCCCGCCAGCACCTTGTCTGAAAGGGCCATGGCGGCGGAAATTCCAATCGCGTACTTGTACACGTAAAAAGCGCTGTAAAAGTGGGGAATCCGCAGACACTCCAGCTCCAGCGGCGCCTCAATTTCCATCGCCTCGCCCAAATACGCCTCCAGCAATTCCCGGTAGCAGATCCGGAAAAAATCCAATGTCAGCGCCACCCCCGTCTCCTCCGCCTCATGGATCCGGCGCTCAAACTCCGCAAACATCACTTGTCGGTAGAGCGTTCCCCGGATGTCATCGATTTGCCGGTTTAGGATGTAGGCTCGCAAGGTCTTGTCCTCCCGTGCCGGCCCCTCCAGCAGGTGGTGCGTCAGTAGCTCCTCGTTGAAAGTCGACGCCACCTCCGCCAACAGGATCGGGTAATGCGCATCCTGATACGGCTGTGCCCGGTGACTCATCCAAGTGTGCATCGAATGTCCCGCCTCATGGGCCAAGGTATAGACGTCCGACAGCACATCCTCCCGGTAGTTCATCAGGATGTACGGCGGATTTTGGTAACTGCCGCTGGAAAACGCCCCGCTCCGCTTTCCGCGGTTCTCGTACCGGTCCACCCAGCGGGCCTTCCCCAGCCCTTCCCCCAGCACCTTTTGATATTCTCCCCCCAGGGGCCGACACGCCATCGTCACCAAATCCGCCGCCTCCTCGTATTTGGTTTTCCGCTTGGCCGCCGCCACCAACGGGACCTGGAGGTCGGCCGATTTCAGCTCCTTGAGACCCAGCACTTTCCTTCTCAAGCGGTGATATCGCTGCAGGGGCTTGAGATTCTTCCGTACCGTGGCCACCAGGTTGTCATACACCTTCTCCGGCACCCGGTCGGGAAAGAGCGACTGCGCCCTCGCACTGGGATACTTCCTCGCCTTCGCCCGGAACACGTCCCCCTTCACGGAACTAGCCAGCGTCGCCGCCAGCGAAAACGCATGCTGCTCGAACTCGGTGTAATACTGCTTCCACGCCGTCCGCCGCACTTCAGCAGACTGTCTTTGCAGCAGCGAGGCGAACGTTCCGTGGCTTAACTCAATCTCCGACCCGTCCTCGTCCCTCACCGTCCCAAAACGGAAATCCACGTTCGTCAGCTGGGAAAAAATCTCGTCCGGTCCACCTAAAGCGGGTGCTGCCAATGCCATCAGTCTCTCTTCTCCATCCTGAAGAATATGGGGTCGGGCCCTTCGAATTCTTTCCAGCTTTCCAACCCATTCTTGAAGACATGAGTCGGTCACGATTTT
>RGTE01000050.1 GCA_010025475.1 Verrucomicrobiota bacterium | reverse complement strand
CCAAGAAACCGAAGATCCTCATCCTCGGCGGGGGCCCCAATCGCATTGGTCAGGGCATTGAATTCGATTACTGCTGCGTCCACGCCAGCTTCGCCCTGCGCGAGGATGGTTTTGAAACCATCATGGTCAACTCCAACCCCGAGACCGTTTCCACCGACTACGACACCTCGGACAAACTCTACTTTGAACCCCTCACCGCCGAGGATGTCATCCACATCTACCGAGCCGAAAACAAGGAGGACCTTGTCCGCGGAATCATCCTCCAGTTTGGGGGCCAGACTCCTTTAAACCTCGCCTCAGAACTTCAGGCCGCCGGACTCCGTATCCTCGGGACCGCGGTGGAAGCCATTGAACGGGCTGAAGACCGCAAGCTCTTCTCCGCCCTCCTCGATAAGCTAGGCCTTCGCCAGCCGCCCAATGGCACGGCCAACCACGCCGACGAGGCGATCGCCATCGCCAAAAGGATCGGCTTTCCCCTCCTGCTCCGGCCCTCTTTCGTCTTGGGCGGCCGCGCCATGCGGATCGTCTACTCCGAGGAAGAAATCCGCAACTACATGCACGAGTGCACGGAGGTGGCCCCCGGCCGTCCCGTTTTGCTCGACCGCTTTCTCGAGGATGCCACGGAGGTGGATGTCGACTGCGTGGCCGATGGAAAGGATGCCGTCATTGGCGCCGTCATGGAACATATCGAACAGGCCGGTGTCCATTCCGGCGACAGTGCCTGCGTCATCCCCAGCCACTCCCTTCCCGCCAAGGTCATCGACGAGATCCGCTCCGCCACCCTCGCTCTCGCGCGGGAACTGGGTGTCCGCGGCCTCATGAACATTCAGTTCGCCGTGCAAAAAGGCACCGTCTATCTGCTCGAGGTGAACCCCCGGGCCTCCCGCACGGTTCCCTTCGTCAGCAAGGCCATCGGCAAACCCCTGGCCAAGATCGCGGCCCGCGTCATGTCCGGAAAAACCCTGCGGGAACTCGGCTTCACCTCTGAAATCGTTCCTTCCCACTTCTCCGTCAAAGAGGCTGTCTTCCCCTTCGCCCGCTTCCCGGGGACCGATATCCTTTTGGGCCCCGAAATGAAGTCGACCGGCGAGGTGATGGGCATCGACAAGTCCTTTGGCCTGGCCTACGCCAAAAGCCAAATGGCGGCCCAACCGGCGCTCCCTATGGCGGGCACCATCTTTTTAAGTGTCCGCGACAGCGACAAGTCCGCTGCGGTCCGTCTCGGCAAGGGTCTCCACGAACTCGGCTTCCGGATCGTCTCCAGCAAGGGCACCGCCCGCCAGCTGGCCGATGCCGGCATTCCCGTCACCCCGCTCCTCAAGCTTTCGGAGGGTCGTCCCAACGTGGTTGATCTGATGAAAAACCGGGAAATCACCCTCGTCATCAATACCCCGGCCGGCGCCGTGGCCCGCAGCGAAGAGGTACAGATCCGCACCTGCGCCCTCGCCCAGCGGATCCCGGTGATGACCACGATCGCTGCCGCCGAGGCCAGCTTGGAGGGCATCCGTTCCCTCCGCCAACACGGCCTGACCGTCCGCGCGCTCCAAGATTATCATTCCTGAAGACTCTTTTTTTAGACTTTTCCTTCACGGGATACGTTGACGTTCACGAAAATCACGGAGCTTATGATTCGTAATATCATCTTCGACTGGTCTGGCACGCTCGTGGACGACCTTACCCCCGTGCTGGAAGCCACCAACCGGGTCTTTGCCGCCCATGGTAAAGCTCCCCTGGACCGCCAGACCTTCCGTGAAAGGTTCTACCTTCCTTACGAGGGATTTTATAAGGAGCACATCCCCCAAGCCCCGATCCAAGAGCTGGAGAAGATTTTCCGAGAGGTTTTCCGGGAACTCCACCACTCTGTTTCCCTGCTCCCAGGCGCCCGTGAGATTCTTGAATATTGCCAGTCCCGGGATCTGTCCGTCTTTCTCCTGAGCACCGTTCACGAGACGGATTTCGATCATCAGGCTCGCCGCCTCGGGGTAGACCACTTTTTCCGGGAGGCCTACGCCGGAGTCCCCGATAAGCGCGACGCCATTCATGGCATTCTCACCAAGCATAAATTGCGACCGGAAGAGACTCTCTTTGTCGGTGACATGGAGCACGATATTACCACCGCCCGCCATGGCGGCGTCCGATCCTGCGCGGTCCTCACCGGCTACGACTCCCTCGCCAAGCTCCAGAAATCCCTTCCGGACCACATTGCCCCCGACATGTTCGCCGTGGCCGAGCTCCTGAAACGTCATTCCTTTCCCGAACCGCTTCCCCCTCTCCCCACCGTGGGCGCCTTGATCGTGGGCCCGGAAAAAAAAATCCTCATGCTCCATACCCTGAAATGGTCGGGCCTCTGGGGCATCCCGGGCGGCAAGATCAAGCCGGGGGAATCGGCCGAAAAGGCCCTGAAACGCGAGGTTTTGGAGGAAACCGGGCTGAAAATTACCGGGATTGAATTCGCCCTCGTCCAGGACTGCATCCGCTCGAAAGAGTTTTATAGGCCGGCCCACTTCGTCCTGCTTAATTACGTTGCCAAAACCTCCCAAAAGAAGGTCACCCTCAACCCCGAGGCCGATGACTACCGCTGGTGCACCCTGAAGGAGTGTTACCAACTCAAGCTCAACACCCCCACCCGCATCCTCCTGGACTGGTATAAGACTTCCAAATGGAATGGCAGGTAGGGCAGGTTCGATAAACCTGCCGCGGCAACCTCATGGAGGCTGCCCTCCTCCCTCGTTCCCCTTTCCCGTTCCGGCAATTTTACCTTTCCTTTCTGAAGCGCGGTTCAATGATGATTCGGTGAGTTGGCAACCCTCTCCCTACAAAATCGATGCCCAAGCCGGACAAACCCTCTATTTCTGCTCCTGCGGCCAGACAAAGAATCCTCCTTACTGTGACGGCTCCCACAAGGGTTCAGGCAAAACTCCCCACGCCTTCAAAGTCGAAAAAGACGGCCCCATCTGGGCCTGCGGCTGCGGCAAAACAAAGAACTCCCCTTTCTGCGACGGCTCCCACAAAGGCTGAGCTTCTGTTTTTTGGTGGGGGCACCTCAATGAGCCCTCCTGGGCGAACCTATCTACTTTAAACACTCAGGCTAGGCGGCCTCATCGAGGCCGCCCTACCTCATCCTAATCCTTCCACCCAATCCACGCTCACGCTGATTCCTCCAGCGGAATCAGCGTGTCCCCATCCCCACCCCCTGCACGGTCTGAAAAAGCTTCCCCTCCGTCTTGATCGAAGGGGCGATAATGATTTCCGTCTCCTGAAACTCCCGGATCGACTTCGCTCCCACGTTGCCCATGCAGGTGACAATGGCCCCGACCAGATTTTGCGATCCGTCATCCAGAGTGGCCGGTCCGAAAAGAATCTGCCTCAAGCTTCCGGTAATCCCCACCTTGATCCGGGTTCCCCGGGGCAGGTTGGCGTGCGGCGTGGCCATGCCCCAGTGATTTCCCTGCCCCGGCGCCTCCTCACAGCGTGCGAAGGCGCTGCCGATCATCACCGCATCCGCCCCGCAGGCGAATGCCTTGCAGATGTCCCCGCCTTTGTTCATCCCACCATCCGTGATGATGGGGACATAACGACCGGTCTTTTTGTGATAGGCGTCCCGGGCCGCCGCGCAGTCGACCGTGGCCGTCACCTGCGGCACCCCTAAGCCCAGCACTCCCCGCGTCGTACAGGCCGCCCCCGGTCCCACGCCGACCAGCAGACCGGAAATCCCGGCCTCCATCAGTTCAAGGCTTACCCCGTAGGTAACCGTGTTTCCCACGACCACCGGGATTTTCATCGTCTTGCAGAACCTGGCCAGATCGAGGGTCTTGTACTCCGAGGAAATGTGCCGGACGGTGGAAACAGTCGACTGCACCACAAAAATGTCCGCGCCGGCCTTTTGGGCGATCGCCCCGTACTTCTCCGCCTTCTGGGGAATGGAGGAAACCGCCGCCACGATGCCGGCTTTCTTCATCTCCTTGATCCGTTTGGCGATCAGCTCCTCCTTGATCGGTGGAATGTACATTTTCTGGATCAGGTGGGTGCTGGTGTCCTTGTCGGCTTTGGCGATCTGGGAGAGCACGTCGGCGGGATTTTCATAGCGGGTCTGCACTCCCTCCAGATTCAGTACCGCCAACCCACCCATCTTCCCCATCGCCACCGCAAACTTCACATCCACCACCCCGTCCATCGCCGAGGCAAGAATCGGCACCTTGAAGGTATGTTTGCCGATGGAGAACTCCGTGTTGACCTCGTTGGGGTTGACCGTCACATCGCCCGGGACGAGGGCGATTTCATCAAAGCCGTAGGTGACGCGTGCTTTCCGGTTCCTTCCAATCCACATGCCCATGGGCTAACTCCTTTCAGTCGTGACGGGATGCCGGGCGCCGCAACGGCGGCAACGCAGGGTGTGCCAGGCGTGTTCCCGCGGGTTGCGCGTCCCGCAGTGCGGACAGGAAATGGTTTCCCGGTGACGGCGGAAAAGACGCGACGCTTGCCATCCTCCAACCATCCACAAAACAAAAACGATGCCAAGAAAAAGGCAAAGATAGCCCAGAAGAAGTTGTGAAGGAGTCAGGGTCAAGGTTTGGCCTCCGGGGAAGGCTCCACCGCCCAAAGCACCCTCACCCGCCCCCATTGAACCCACCGGCCTGGCGAAGGCTCAAACCGCCATCCCCGCAGCAGGTTGAGGGCCTCGCGGTCCACGACCGGATCCCCGCTCGTCCCCTCCAGGAAAACAAAACGCACCGCTCCGTCCTCATCCACCCCGATCCTCGCCGAAGTGGGCTCCAGCGCACTGGCGCTTTTCACCATCGGCAATTCCAGCGGAGCCGTCGGTTTCCGGTCTTTCAGCTCCCCGGTAATCTCGTGCCAGGTCTGCAGGACTGGCCGCCCCTTTGCCGGCCCAGCCTTCGGTAGCCGGGTGCTTTGAAACTGTGCCAGGGCTGTCTCCGCGCGAACGGCCAAGGGAGCGTCGGCTCCGACTTGGCCCGGGCGAAACAGCGGCGCGGGCACCACCACCTGCGCCGCCCACTGGGTGTCCTGCCACGGAAGCACGACCTGCTCGGACAACCGCACTGGCAAAGTACCGGGATACACGATGGCTGAAGGCTCGAAGATTTGCGCGTAACCTCCGGGAAGCTCCGCTTCCTTCATCCACACCACCTTTCCCGGACTGGGCGGCGGAATCGGCGCAAACTCCCCTGGATCCCGGAAAAAGGAAAAAGCAAGGGCATGGGCGCTCAGCGAAAGAACCACAAAACCGGCCAGACGGCGGCCCGGACGCGTCCTGAGCCCGGGGAATCCGAATTTCATTTGCCCGTGCCGTCGGATTTCGAGGCCAGCACCGCGGAAAGCCCGTTCTGTACCACGGTGTCCAGGATCTGGGCCACCACCCCGTGTCGCAGGTCCCGGTCCGCCCGGATCACCACCGCGGCCCTCGGTTCCGACTTGGCGATCCGGGCGAGTTCCACGCGCAACTTGGCCAGATCTGTCACCCGGTCGTTGAAAAAGATCTGCGGCTTCAGCCCGGCCGTGGCGGTGATCACATACCGGGTGTCCGTCACCCCTCCCTTGGATTGCCCGGCCGCGGGTGGATCAATCACGATACCCGGCTGAAATACAAAACTCGAGGTCAGCAAAAAAAAGATCAGCAATAGCAGGATCACGTCCACCAGCGGCGCCACATCCAGGGGCCCCCGCAGGATCCGGACGGAGGTTCTTACCTTCATGCCGGCGGCTTTTCCGCCCGCGGTTCTGTCGTGACTGGCGTGACCACGGCAGTCGACCTCGCTCTACCCCCCTCCTTCAGGATCTGCACCATCTCGATCCCGGCCCGCTCCATATCCTGTACCGCCCCGTTCATCCGCGAGACGAGAAAGTTGTACGCCACGTACGCGGGAATGGCCACCACCAGCCCTCCGGCCGTGGTCAACAGAGCCTCCCAGATTCCCCCGGCCAACTCCCCCACCGGCACCGTGCCCCGGGCCATGTTGACCGTTTGAAAGACCCGGATCATTCCGGTGACCGTCCCCAAAAGCCCCAGCAGCGGCGAAACGTAACCCACCGTGGCCAAGATCGAGAGATTCTTTTCCAGCCTCGGCACCTGGAGTTGCGCCACCTCCTGCAACGCCTCCCGGAGATCACCCAGGGGCAGGTCCCGTTTCAATAATGCCGCCTGCACGACCCGCACCGCCGGCCCGTGCGCCTCGTCACACCGCTCCAAGGCCTCCGCAAAACGCTTCTCCTTCACCAAGGCATGGATGCCATCCAGAAACGGATCAAGCGGCACACCCATCCGTCGGTATTCGAAGATCCGTTCCGCGAAAACCGCCACCGCCACGATGCTCGCCCCCAGGATGACCCACATGATGGGTCCGCCCAACCGCATCAGCTCAAACAGGGTCGAAGGCATGATTCCTTTCTATCTCTTTCCCGAACCGGAGGCGACTCGGCGGGCGATCTCGCCCGCAATCTCCCGCGTGCTCCTGGACTTCTCTCCGGGTGCGGCTATGTCGGCGGTCCGCCACCCATCGCGGATCACTCCCGCCACCGCCGACCGGATCGCCCCCGCGGCCGTGGGTTGCCCAAAGCTCATTTCCAGCATCAATGCCAGCGAAAGGATCTGCGCAATCGGATTGGCGATCCCCTTCCCGGCGATGTCCGGGGCCGATCCCCCCGCCGGTTCGTAAAGGCCGAAGGTTCCCTGCCCCAGGGAGGCACTCGGCAACATCCCCAGCGATCCAGCCACCGCCGCCGCCTCGTCGCTCAGGATGTCCCCGAAAAGATTTTCACAAAGCAGCACATCGAACCGGCCCGGATCGCGCACCAACTGCATGGCCGCATTGTCCACGTAGATAAAATCCAAGGCGATCCCCGGATGTCGGGCTGCCAAAGCCTTCACGGTTTTCCGCCAAAGCAGGCTGCTCTCCAAAACGTTGGCCTTATCGACCAAGGTGACCTTCTTTTTTCTTCCTGCCGCCGCCCGAAAGGCCACCTCCGTGACTCTTTCAATCTCGTGGGTCTCGTACGCCATCGTGTCCACCGCCCGTTCCCCAGCCCCTTTCTTCACCGTCTCCTTGGGTTGCCCAAAATAGAGACCCCCGGTCAGTTCCCGCACCACCAACACGTCGAATCCGCCCGCCACCCGTTCCGGCCTCAGCGGAGAACACCCCGCCAGTTCCGGATACAAAACCGCCGGCCTTAGATTCGCATAGAGACCGAAAATTTTTCTCAGCGGCAACAGTGCCGCCCGTTCGGGTTGCTCGTTGGGAGGCAGGGATTCCCACTTCGGCCCGCCCACGCTCCCGAACAACACCGCCGTGGAGGACTTGCACAACTCAAGGGTCTCCTCGGGAAGGGCTTTGCCCTTCGCATCAATGCCCGCTCCGCCCACCAAACCCTTTTTCCACTCGAGCTTGAACCCGTGGCTATTTTCGACAGCCTCCGCCACTTGGAGGGTCGCTTCCATCACCTCCGGCCCGATTCCGTCCCCGGACAAAACCGCGACCCTGCCCTTCACATCTGCCATCTATTATTGCTAAATCGTTGGCCCCGCCGACTCAAGCATTCGACACCCCGAAAACGCCATTCTATCTTTTGAAAATGCCCCTTTCCCCCTCCGAATCCCGCCTTTACTCCGCTCTTTCTGAGTATCTTGGGGCTGTGAACCAAGGTAGGGCCGGATCTCCTCATCCCTCTTGGGCTGAAAAATTGAAAGCCACCGGCCTCGCCCTTGATTCTCTTTCTTCGGAGCTCTCCCCCCAACTCGACCCCCGCCTATCTCATTTCCTCGAATCCAAAAGCTACCGAAAAGCCTACGACTATCTGTCAACTTTTGCGTCCTCGGGACTGGCCAATCCACCCACCTCCCGCCAAGCTTGTTCCAGGTGAGCGCCGAGGCCCGTTACTACTACGTTGACGCCCAGAATCAGGCCGCCGGGCCGATCGCTTTAGCCGGCCTCCTAGCCCTCAAGACCTCCGGTACCCTCACTGATGCCACCTTGGTCGTTGTCGAAGGGGGCACCGAATGGGTTGCTTTTTCAACCCTGAAGCCGGCAGATGGGCCCGCATCCCAACCTGCCACCGCACCCGCAGGCGTCGCCCAAAGCAACGCCGAGGCACTTCGCAGCCCTGCCCCCGCAGGGACTCAAAGCGCAGGAGGGTCATCGACTTCGTCGGAACCGACCTGGGCGTCCAACCTTTCCCAGAAAATCGACCAGTTGACTGTTGCCATGGACAAACTGGTGATCGCCCTTGAAAAAACCCGCTCAGCTTCTGCCGCTCCCGTGAGCGCTCCCGCCACGGCGTCCCTCCATGCCGAAAAAATCAACCTTAACCCTACCCCCAAGCCGGGCATCGCCACCCTCAACCAAGCAACCCTTGCTCCCAGCT
>RGTE01000049.1 GCA_010025475.1 Verrucomicrobiota bacterium | reverse complement strand
ACCCATAAAGCGTTTCCTCCTTGGCTCCCAATTTGACCGCCACCCGCACCATTTCGCGAAGCGAACGCGTCAAAAGCCCAGCCAGACTATTTTCACCCAACCCCAATCCGGCACACATCCCGGCCGCAAGGGCGTAAACATTTTTAAGCGCTCCACCCCATTCCACCCCCGCCAAGTCGGTCGTCCGATAAACCCGAAAGGTCGGACCGTGCAGGATTTTCTGGACCTGCTCGGCCAACTTTTCATCTTCCGCGGCCGCCACTACCGCCGTGGGCACGTTTTTGGCCAGCTCGGTGGCCAGGCTTGGACCGGAAACCGCCGCCACCGGTGCCTTCGGCCACAATTCCCGGACAATCTCGCTGATCCGTTTACCCGTTTCGATTTCCACCCCCTTGCTCAGGCTCACCACCGGGACCGACTGTGCCCCCAGCTCCTGCAGGCATCCCCGCGCTAGTTGTGTCGGAACCGCCAGAAAAATCATCTCGGCCGGCCCCGGCATCTTCACCCGGTCCTGCTCTACCCACGCCACTTCATGCCCGCGCGCCCGGATCATCTCCCCGACCGCACCGCCCCAGGCCCCTTTCCCCAGCACCACAATCTTCATTTCTGTTTTCTCTTTCTGATTCCGGACTTCTTTTTTGGAAAACCGTTTTCCGTGCCCTTCCTCAGTCTTTGCAGGTTGTCGCGATGCCGGAACCAGACCAGCCCGGCGAGCGCAAAGGCCGCCAGGAGCAAGGCATGCCGCCTGGGCTCCAACCACATCACCAAGAAAGGAAAGGCCGTTGCCGCCAGCAAGGATGAGACTGATACGATCCTCTTCGCCGCAAAAGAAATTCCCCACACGGCCGCCGTGATTGCCAATACCGCGGGAGCCAGACCCAGCAGCACCCCGGCCGAGGTGGCCACCCCCTTGCCTCCCTTAAAGTCCAGCCATGGGGAAAAAACATGACCCGCTACCGCCGCCATTCCCGTCAAAACTGCGCCCGTATCCCCTGTCTGCAGGAACTCCGCGGCCACCCAAACCGCCAACCAACCCTTGACCGCGTCCAAGGCAAAGACCAGATATCCCCACTCCTTACCCAGAATCCGACCCACGTTGGTCGCTCCAATGTTTCCGCTTCCCTTCTTCCGGATGTCCACCCCCTTGGCCCGGGCCAGCCAGAAACCGCAGGGTAGCGATCCAAGAAAAAACCCAAGACCCAAGGCTAAAATAGTCTCCCCCATTCCTTTTGGGATGGGCGAAGTGACAGAAAAGGGCAAGGAAATCCACCCACCCTTTTTGGTTTTGGAGGTGCCCCCTTTTTGGATAAGGTTTCTTCTTATGCCGGAGATCTCCTCGAGCCAGTTGACGGGTCCCCAGGCGGACTCCTTCCGCAAGGCCAAGGACGCGGTCTCCCGCCAGAACTGGGACTACATCCTGATGCTGGTGCCGCCAATTCTTGAGACCCATCCGGGGTTTTTGGAGGGACGCAAGGTTCTGCGCGCTGCCCAGATCGCCAAGACCAAGGGGGCTTCTGCCCTCGAAAAGGGCATGGCCGGGGTCAAAGTTGCCCCTTTCCTGCTGCAAGCGAAGGCCGCGGCGGGTAAATCGCTGGGTTCCGCCTTCGCCAAGATCGAGGAAGCCCTGGGAATCGACCCCACCAACGCCCAGGCCAACGGCACCCTGGCGGAAATCGCTCTTGCCAACAATCTCCCCGGAACCGCGATCTTTGCCCATGAAACCGTCCGCCTCGCCAGACCTCAGGACACCGGCAATCTTCACGGACTTGCCCGCGCCTATATCGCCGCCAAGCAAATGTCAAAAGCGCGGGACACCTACCAAGCCATCCTGAACATCAATCCCGCCGACGGGGAGGCCTTGAAGGGCATGAAGGATGCCAGCGCCCTTGTCGCCACCCAGGAAGGGGGTTGGGAAAAGTCCTCTGATTTCCGCGACTCCCTGAAAAGCAAGGAGGAGTCCCTCGCCCTTGAATCAGCCGGCAAGGTGGTCAAAACCGCCGAAGCCGTCGCCGACCAACTCAGTCGTCTGCACGCCCAGTTCGAGAAAGAGCCCCAAAATATCAATCTCGCCAAGCAGATTGCCGAGCTTTGTGAGCTCCAGGGATCTTTCGACCACGCCCTGCAATGGTTCCAGTTTGCCTACGACTTGACCCAGAGGTCCGATCCTGTCCTGGAAAAAAATGTGTTTCGTCTCCGTCTCCAGCAGTTGGACACCGAGATGGACCAGGCCCGCAACTCCGGGGCCGATGCCGCAGTGGTCGCCGAAATCGAGGGGCGTCGAAAATCAATCACCCTGGAGGGTGCCCGCGAACGCGTGGCCCGTTACCCGAACGACCTGAATTACCGCTTCGAACTTGGTGAGGCCCTCGTCGATAGCGGACTCTATAAGGAGGCGGTGCCGGAACTTCAACAGGCCCTGCGCCAACCCTCCGTCCGGCACAAGGCGCTCATTCTCTTGGGACGGTCCTACCATCGCCGCAACATGCTTGATTTGGCCGCCAAGCAGTACGCCTCGGCCGCTGCCGAAATTGTGGCCATGGACGCCACCAAAAAAGATGCGATTTACTCCTTGGGTATGGCCTTGGAGGAGATGGGGAAAAAAACGGAGGCGCTGGAGGAGTTGAAAAAGATTTACGAAATCGACAGTCAGTACCGCGATGTGGCGGATCGGGTCGAGGCCGCTTACCAGCAGACCTCCTGAAAGGCGAAGGCCGGGCGGCATTCCCCGCCCGGCCCCCGTTCCGTGGAACCCATAAGCCGGATTCTGGTCCCCGCCGGATTTCTCCGGCGGCTTGGCAGCCATTTCTCTGACCCGCCTTTCGGCGAATCCCGCTGACCTCCTTACGGAGGCCGGCGGTGCGGCTCCAACCCGGGGACGTCCTGCTTGCGCAGGACGGGCGGATCACCCATCTCCCCTGCTCGGCCTTGCACCCTCCGGGGTTTGTCCTGCCGCCGGTTACCCGACGGGAGGGTGGGCTCTTACCCCACCGTTTCACCCTTACCCTGCTTCGCCAAAGCTACGCAGGGCGGTCTGTTTTCTGTGACACGGTCCGTCGGTTCCGGGTCTCCCCGTAACCGCCCCCGGTTTCCCAGGGCAGAGTATCCTGTGGTGTCCGGACTTTCCTCCCCCAACCACGTTTTTAAGGATGGGAGCGACTGCCCAGGCTCCAAAATTTTTCTAGCGGAATTTTCCTGACTGGCAAACGTGGGCTTGATTGGAGAAGGCGCCGAACCCCTTTTGGCCCGCGTACTTTACTGCCGGCTTCTGCGATTTGAAAGGGAGGGGTTGTCCTTATTCCATCCAAATTAACGGATTCCAAGTGAGCAGCAGGACCGTTTCCACCACCAAGGCCATTAGGAAAGTGGGCGCGATTAGAGCCAGTGCAAGACCCAGCAAAAAAGGTAGCCGTGGATTCTTGATCTTTTGCTTGGAAACCCGGGCAGCCACCGCCACGGCCACGCCAACGGTCAGAACAGATGCGGTGATGACCATGCTGGATCTTGGAATTGCCGATCCTCCGAGGCAAGCCATCCTCACAGACATGAGGCACTTTCTCCTTGGCGTCATTCTGCTTCTTCCGCTGTCCCTCTTTGCCCAGAAACTGAAACCCTGCAAACCCGACACCCCTGCCCTGAAAATGGAGAATTCTTTGCAAGCGTCCGGTCTGCATGTGGGGGGTGTCGAGGAATTCCCGGCCGGCCTTTACAAGCCGCTGGGAACCAATGACGATGGGACCTTTTACATTTACGAGAAACCTCTGGTCGCAAAACTTATGGCCGACACCGTCAAGGTGCGTGGCGGCCTTTTTATTCCCAGCGATCCGGATGATGATGCCCGGGGTTGGTATTCAATGCCGGATGAAGCTAAGAATGCAGTGGTGGCTCCGGAAGAGGGGATCGACAGCGCTTGGGAAGGCGACCCCACCCAACCTGCGGCCAACCCCTACCAAGCCGCCAACTTGTCCAAGTTGCGCCGGCTGACCGGACTCAGCGACAAACCCAAACTGACCCCAGTCACGCTTTCCAAGCCCTGAGCTTCGTCAGTCGACCGGATTTCCCTTTTTGTCGATGGTTTGGGTTTTCCCCCCAAGCCGCACCGTGGCCCGGCCCGAGCGGAAATCGGAGGCCTCTTCAAAATTGGGTTGGATCACCAACGCACCCTTGGTGTCAATGTAACCGAACTTTCCCGTGATCCGGTCCTCCATTTGTACCCGCGCCAATCCTTCGGAAAAAGTGCCGGCCCAGGCATATTTCTTTTCAAAGGCCCTGGACCCATCCGGCTTGATGTATAGCCAGGTTTCCTTCTCGCCTGGGGCCCCTCCTTTTTGCACGGGCGCCAACCCGGAGGAAAAAGATCCGATTTGGTCGTAATCGGCATCCACCACCAGCTTGCCCTTCTTGTCAACGAAGCCCCATTTTGATCCATCCTTCACTCCGCCAAACCCTTCCTGAAAAGGCCGGGCCCAATCATAGTCCGCCGAAATTGCCCACCTTCCCTGACGGTCAATATAGCCAAACTTTCCGGTCAACCGGTCCCCCTCGCTCGCCGGCGCCAAACCCTCGGTGAAATCCCCCACCCATGAGAAACGGGCCGGAATTTTCCAGCCTCCGTCCGGTCCCACATATCCCCAGTTGTTGCCCTCCCGGACCGCCGCCAACTCCTCGGAAAAGGTTTTCACCTCGGTAAACTTGGCTTCGACCAGCCAACTGCCGTCTGCGGAGCGAAAGCCCCACTTGCCGTTCTCCCCCTTCATGGGCGCCGCCCCGTTTTTAAAAAGGTGAGCCTCGGGATTCTCCTCCGCGGGCAGAATCGTGCTCAGCCCCAGCAGTAAAATAAAAAAGGCGTAGGATCGAGCCATCCCCTTTCGTTAGAATCCGGGCAGGCAGGGTCAAGGGGAAGCTGGTGCTTTTCCCCAGAACGGCGATGATAAAACCTGATGAAATTTTTATCCACCACAATCCTTCTTGGCTGCCTTCTGGTTTCGCCGAGTTTAGGTCAGGACAGCTATTACGGATCGGCCACTTATACCCCTCAACAACTCCATGAGCTCTTGGTGGGCCAGGCAGAGCCTGCTGTTATTCAAGCCTTTGGAAGGATGCCGAACTTGGTCCGGGGACATGACTGGTTTTATGAGAATGTGGCCGTCTACGTTCCGGAATTCGACCAGTACTACAGCTTGGCGGTGGTCTGCTTTTCCGAGGCTGATGGGCGGGTCTGGCAGGTGGTCTGTTACCCCCATTGAATCGCGTCGTTCTTCCTCTAATTTAAATATATGTTTTGGCCATCTTTCCGCGCGCTTAGCTCAGTGGTAGAGCGGCTGCTTTACACGCAGTTGGTCGGAGGTTCAAATCCTTCAGCGCGCATTCTTTTCCCGTTGTTGGCTGCTTCCTTTTTGGCCTTACCGACGCGCGCGGAGGAAAATCTGTCGCCTGCGAAGGCCGGCCCCGTCTACGTCCTCCCCATCCAAAAAGAGATCCAGAAGGGGCTGGTTTACATCGTGCGTCGCGGCGTGAAGACGGCCATGGAGAATAACGCCTCCGCGCTGATTCTCGACATGGACACCCCGGGCGGCGAGGGCGAAGCGATGAAGGAAATCATGGGAATCGTGGCCAAGTTCCAGCCGGCCGACCGCACCTTCACCTACGTCAACAAGGAAGCCTTCTCGGCCGGAGCTTTTATCTCTGCGGCCACCCACCACATCTGGATGGCCCCCGGCGCCATCATTGGGGCGGCCTCGCCCGTGACCTTGGGCCAGGAAGGCCCCAAGGAACTTCCAGCCAAGTTTGTTTCCGGCTACGCCGCCGTCATCCGTGCCGCCGCCGAGCAGAACGGCCACAACCCGGCTGTCTTCGATGCCATGGTTAACAAGCAGACCGGCCTGAAAATCGACGGGCGTGAAATCGTTGCCAAAGGTGACGTCCTCACCCTCACCACCAAGGAGGCCACCCAGCTCCTCGGCCGGCCGCCAAAACCTCTCCTCGCGGACGGCGTCGCCGACACCCTCGAATCTCTCATCGAAAAGTATGTCCAGCCGGGCGCCCAAATCGTCCGCGTCGAACCCACCGGCTTTGAGGAGATCGGCAGATTCATTGTTTCCCTCTCCCCGATCCTGATGGCGGCCGCCCTTCTTCTGGGTTACATCGAATTCAAAACACCCGGTTTTGGCATCTTCGGAATTCTTTCCGCCATCTGCGCCCTGATTTTTTTCTTTGGGCACTACATCGCCGGGCTTTCCGGATACGAGAATCTCCTGATCGTGGCCTTGGGAGTGGCCCTCATTGCGGCTGAGTTGTTTATCTTTCCGGGAACCTTTCTCCCGGGACTGGCCGGACTTGCCCTACTGCTTTTCGGGATCCTCAACACCATGGTCGACCGATACCCCACCGATCCCGTCCTGCCCACCTTGCCCCAACTCCATCTTCCTGCCTTAAACTTCGCCCTCGGACTTTTCGGTGGGATGGTGGCCATCCTTCTCGCCGCCCGCTTTCTGCCCCGTACCCCGCTCTTCCGGCTTTTCGACCTCTCCACCACCTCCCCTAATTTCCAACCCATCGCGGAGGAACCCGCGCCGCACGGCGCGACAGGCCAAGCTATCACCGACCTCCGCCCCAGCGGTCGCGCCTCGCTGAACCATCAGACCTACGACGTTCTCGCTGACGGTGACTTCATTCCTGCCGGCACGCCGGTTCGAGTCACGGGTCGCGAAGGTACCACCACGCTCGTCCGACGATTTGACTCATGAGCCTTCTCCTGACCCTGTTGATCGCCGGGATCGCCCTGCTTCTCGCGGAAGTTTTTCTCCCCGGCATGGTGGCTGGGGTTCTGGGGGTGGTCTGCCTTCTCGGGGTGGCGGTGGTGGGATTTGCCGATTTTGGCCCCAAGGTTGGAAGTCTTATCCGCCGGAACTATCCTCACGATTCTCTGGATGCGTTATTTCCCCAAAACCCCTTTTGGGAAAAAATACATCCTCGATCCTTCCACCGCCTCCCACGCCCCCAATCAAGTCGAACAATGGATGGGCTGTGAGGGCGTGGCTCTCACTGACCTTCGTCCTGCCGGCTCTGCCCGGCTCGAGGACGAGAAAGTCGACGTCATCACCACCGGGGAGCATCTGGAGGCCGGCACCCGCGTGAAGGTCGTTCGCGTCGACGGACCGTCCGTTTTTGTTCGCCCGGCTTAACGGTTTTTTCCATTATCCACCAATATGACCCTATTCCTCCTCATTGCGGCCGGGGTGGTTGCCCTGGTCTTCGGTATCGTACTTCTCAACTTCTTCGGTCTTTGGCTGCGTGCTCTTACCTCCGGCGCCCCGGTCGGAATCCCGACCCTGATCGCCATGCGGCTGCGGGGCATCCCCAATTCCCTGATTGTGAACGCTCGCATCACCGCCGTCCGGGCCGGGATCGATGTCTCCACCGCCCAGCTGGAGACCCACTTTTTGGCTGGCGGGAACGTCGACCAGGTCATCCGCGCCCTCATCGCCGCGGATAAGGCCGGCATCAAGCTCGACTTCAACCGATGCTGCGCGATCGACCTCGCCACTTCCGGTTCCGGCAAAACGGTCTTTGATGCCGTCCGCACCAGTGTTAACCCGCGTGTGATCGACTGCCCCGGGGCCGCCTCCGGCAAGAGCACGATCGACGGCGTGGCCAAAGACGGGATCACCGTCCGCGCCCGGGCCCGCGTCACCGTCCGCTCCAACCTCGACCGTTTTGTGGGAGGCGCAACGGAGGAGACCATTGTCGCCCGGGTCGGCGAGGGCATCGTCCGCGCCATCGGCTCCAAGGAGACCTACAAGGGCGTGCTGGAGAATCCCCAGGATATTTCCAAGGACGTGCTCAACCGGGGCCTCGACGCCGGGACCGCCTACGAGATCCTCTCGATCGACATCGCCGATGTGGATGTGGGTGAGAACGTCGGCGCCAAACTGCAGGCGGAACAGGCCAACGCCGACAAGCAGGTCGCCCAGGCCAAGGCGGAAATTCGTCGCGCCGCCGCCGTGGCGGCCGAGCAGGAGATGCGCGCCAAGGTCGTGGAGGCCGAGGCCCAGGTTCCCCTCGCCATGGCCGAGGCCTTTCGCAAGGGAAACCTTGGCATTCTCGATTATCAAAAGATCCGCAATGTCTCCGCCGACACGGAGATGCGCGTCGCCATCGCCAAGGATTCGGGCAAAACCGGCCCGAAATAATCCCCCTCCGCCGTGGAGTGGCTCGTCCCGATCCTTTTCGTCCTCGCCAGCCTCGCGCAGTGGTGGATGCAGAGAAACCGTCAGGGGCAGGAAGAGGAAAGCCCCGAAGCACCCCCAACACAGGGACGCCGCGACCGGTCCGCCCCGCCTCGCCGCGAACTAGAACCTCAGGAGGAGTTCGGAGACTTGGGGGACCTGCTGGAGGCCCTGGGTCGGCGA
>RGTE01000048.1 GCA_010025475.1 Verrucomicrobiota bacterium | reverse complement strand
TAGTAGTGGTACAATTACAGCTACAGCAACTAATGCATTAACAATTGGTACTGGGCTAAGTGGTACAAGTTATAATGGTAGTAGTGCAGTTACAATTGCTATCGATAATACAGTTGCTCTAAAAGCAGATACACATTATATTGGTACAACAGCAGTCGCCTTAAATCGTGCTAGTGCAAACTTAGCTTTAACAGGTATTAATAGTATAACATTTCCAGGTTCAACATCTGGTACTGTACAATTAATTCCAGTTGCCGTAGCAGGTACAAGTACAGTTTTAACAATGCCAGCAACAACTGGTACATTAATTACAACAGGTGATACTAGCACAGTAACTAACACAATGTTTAGTAGTGGTACAATTACAGCTACAGCAACTAATGCATTAACAATTGGTACTGGGCTAAGTGGTACAAGTTATAATGGTAGTAGTGCAGTTACAATTGCAGTTGACACTTCTACTATTGCTACTAAAACGTATGTTGATTCTCAAATTCAGTCTAAAGACAACACAGATGAAATTACTGAAGGCTCAACAAATCTCTATTTTACTAATGCTCGTGCACGTAACGCAGTTAGTGTTACTAGTACTACAGCTAGTGGAGGTGGTAGTTTAAGCTATAATAATACTACTGGAGTATTTACTTTTGCTCCAGCTAGTATAAGTAATACTGATGGTATAACTGAAGGCTCAACAAATCTCTATTTTACTAATGCTCGTGCACGTAGTGCAATAAGTTTAACGGGTTCTGGTATATTAAGCTATAATAGTAGTACTGGAGTAATTTCTCAAAGTAATGTAATGCGTCGCATACAAGAATTTACAGCTACTAGTGGTCAAACAGTATTTACGATTACTGGTGGTTATGTTGCAGGAAATATTGACGTATATAGAAATGGCATACAATTGGCAGCAGCAGATATTACAGCAACTAATGGCACAACTGTAACATTAGCTAGTGCAGCAGTAGTAAACGATCTTATTAGAGTTATTATCTATGACTCTAATTATGTACCACCAAGTATAACAGCATCTGCTCCTCTTACTTATAATAGTGTAACAGGTGCTTTAACTTTTGACGGTAGTTCATATGTTACTACTGGAAAATCAATCGCAATGGCTATTGTCTTCGGTTAAGGAAATAAATAATGGCAAACCCAAATATTGTTAGTGTAACCAGTATATATGGAAAAACAGCTGCATTAGCTCTAACTACTAGTGAAACTAGTATTGTTACAAATAGTAGTAGTAGCAATAAAATATTTAAAATTAATAGTCTTACCGTAACAAACTATCAAGGTACAAATGCCTATGATGTTAATTGCAGGTTTTATGATAGTGGAACCGCTACTTCTTTTTTCTTAGCTAGCACTATTAGCGTACCTGCTGATGCAAGCTTAGTGTTAATTAGTAAAGATACCTCAATATATCTAGAAGAGGGCGATTCTTTAACTTTATGGGCTTCTAGTAATGCAACTTTACAAGCTGTAATTAGTTATGAGGAAATTGCATAGTGGCTTATAATCTTACTAGTAATGGTAGCTTAGTAGGTTTTAATACAACTACTGTATCTAGAGGTATTATAGACAGAGAAAAGCTACGATTTAATCCTGCCCAGCCGCGTATAGTTGATCAAGTAGTTATAGTTCAAACTACTTATACTCCTAGCACTACAACCGCTAATTTTACTATGAATAGTAGCTTAGGCGGAGGAAATATTACTTTTAGTGGTCATAGCGTCTTTAATAATAGTACTAACTACGGACCACATCAACTTCATGACGGTACAGTATCAACTTTTGATTGGTCTAATAATTCTAGTATAACTGCTGGTAATTGGTTTGGAATCTGGACATTTCCAAAAGTGATAGGAATTGAAAAGATATTTGTACGTCCTAGAAGTAGCAACGATAATTTTCCTACTGGTATGACTGTAGGAATTGGTGGTAGTGCTGTAGCTTCAGTTTTACAAACTACTTATACACCTGTAACTATTGTTACAGGTGATGGTTTTACTATGACTTCCGGTAATTATAGTGGTACAGGATATTATGTAAATCTTACTACACTTGTTGAAGGTATAGGCACTGGTGGTAATTTTGGAACTAACCCACAAGGTGGTTTTTTACAAGCTGGTACAGCTGGTAATTATGGTGGTGGTGGTGGTGGCGGTAGTAATGGTGGAAATGGTACTGCAGGATTTCCAGGCGTAGGTGGTGGTGGTAGTGGAGGCAATATATATATAGGTAATAATGGTACTGCTGGAATTAATACAAGACCTAACGCACCTTTTTCTACTGATGCTAATTATCCTGGAAATAATGTTGGTCAAGGTGGTTTAGGTAGTACAACTGTTGGTAGTGGAACTGCTGCTGGTAATGGTTATGTATGGATTTACAATCTTACTACTAGTACAGCTACTACGTTTTCTGGCGGTGTAGGTCCCTACACATTTAATGCTTTAGCTAATAATAGCTATCGTATTAAAATGTGGGGTGCAGGCGGCGGCGGTGCAGCTGCAGGTAGTAACGGTAACTCTTATGGTGGTACCGGTGGTCATACTTATTTAGACACTATTACACCTACAACTAATGAAACTTGGACTGTATATATTGGACAAGGCGGCGGCAATTCTACTGGTAATGCTGGTTCTAATAATTGCCGGTATGGTATTGGCGGTAATGGTTATGGACAAGGTGGTAATGGTGGTGGTGATATTAATCAATCATTTACATGGTGCGGCGGAGGTGGAGGTGGATCAACTGCTGTAGTAGGTAATACAGTAGGTATTGTAATGGCGGGTGGTGGTGGCGGTGCTGGCGGTGATGGAGGTTTAAGTGGTGCAGCTATGGAAGGAAACAGAAGAATATTTTGCAACGCTAGTAAGATGTATACTAAACAAATATACTTGACATGGGTTAGTGGCACTAATTGTACCATTGGCGAGATAGTATTTACAGGTGGAATTTTTACATGAAACGAAATTCTGGTATTATAGGACCTCAGCAATCTACTACTGTTGCTACAGGTTCTGGCAAATTCGAAAAATTTGATCAATATACGGCTAAACTTACTGCTAGCTGGCCACAAAATCCTGAATATATAAGCTGCGTAGCAAGTCCTAGTAGCATAAATGAAGTAGGCGGATCAACAATAGTTACAGTAACTACTTCTAATGTTGCTAATGGTACTACACTTTACTATACTATTCTTGGCACCGGAGTAAATAGTAGTGATCTTTCGCCTCTTAGTGGTAGTTTTGCTATTAATAATAATACTGGTTCATTTGGTTTGGCTGCCTTATATCAAGAAAGCGCTGTTGCTGAAAATGAAAGTTTTAGAGTAGAAATTAGAACAGATAGTATTAGTGGCAATATACAAATACTATCTAATTTAGTAACTATATTAGATAGTAGTGTAACTGTTACTCCTAATGTTACTAGTGTGAACGAAGGAGGTACAGTTACTTTTACTATTGCACATACAAATATAACTAGTGGTACCTCATTAAATTGGAGTGTAATTGGCACTAATATTACTTCTAGTGATTTTAGTGATGCTACGACAACTGGTAGCTATACTTTTAATGGTAGTAATGTTCAAATAAATAGAACTTTAACTAATGATCAAGCATCAGAAGGCACCGAAAGCTTTATTCTTAGAATTTCAACTATAGGTGGTTATTTTCTAGGTCAGTCTGCCTCAGTAACTATAAACGATACTAGCGTTCCTCCCCCTCCCCCTCCTCCTCCTCCTGGTGGTAGTTCATTTAGAAATCCTGTTCCTGTTACTAGTGGTAGTAGTAATTCAGCGAGTAGTCCAGGTATTTGTAATATATATTATAGACGTCATATTGTGGCATGGGTAGTAACATCTTCAGAACTAAGTATTAATCTAGGCCTTAGTAGTGCAAGTATTCGCGGACTTAGATGGTATATTACTGGTTCACCACTATATCAACCACTACCAAGTTATGCTATTGGTATGAAAAATTTAAGTAGCGGATTTGGTGTTTCTAATAATCCAGGTAATACAGGATATACTATTGTTAAAAGTGCAAGTAATGAAAGTTTTACTGCAAGTTCATATAAAGAATTTTATTGGACTAGTACTCCATTTAATTGGACTGGAGGAGACTTAGCAATAGTTGTAGCTTGGGGTCAGTGCCCAACTAACTGGAATGGTAGTGGTCAGAACGTTATTGCTAATACTAGCGGCAGTTTATTCTTTGCAGTAACAGACAGTGCTGGTGCTTTTACAATAAATACAGATTCTTTTCCAAATACTGCTACTAGTAATAGGCCTTCAACTCAATTTTATATTTAAGGATAACTATATGTTGTATTCATTAGCAGGCGGTAAGCCACAAGAATTACCATTTAGAATACGACTAGCTAATGGTCAAACTAGGACCGAACCAAGTACATTTACGACAGAAGAAATTACTAGTGCTGGTTACGTACCTGTACCAGAATTTCCTACTATTACAAAGTTTCAAAAAGCTGAGTGGAAAAATAATACTTGGTTTATTACGGACTTAGACAGAGAAAAAGTTTTAGAAGAAGAACGCCAATTACTACTTCATGATATAAATATTGCTCGTAAAAATTTAATAGAACAAGTAGAGTGGAGAATATTTAGGCATCAAAGCGAACTACGGCTTGGTATTACACCAACCGAAGCAGATGTATCTCATATAGATAGATATATACAGGCATTGCGTGATATTACTAATCAACCAGATTTGTCAAATATTACCTGGCCGCAATTAGTGGAGTAAGTATGACAAAAGCTATAAATTTAGCGCAAGCTGCTTCAGATGGTAATTTACTGGGTACTGGTGATAATAATATTCGTGCAACAAGTATTGGAGTTGGCACTGCAGCTAGTGGTACCGCCGGAGAAATAAGAGCTACAAATAATGTAACTGCTTATTATTCTGATGATAGACTAAAAACAAAAATAGCTCAAATTGAAGGTGCATTAACTAAAGTAATGCTACTTAGTGGATTTTATTTTGAACCTAATCAAACTGCTATTGACCTAGGTTATCAAAAAATTAAGCAAGTAGGTTTATCGGCACAACAAGTGCAACTAGTAGAACCTACTGCAGTTGTACCAGCACCTATTAGTGAAAAATATTTAGCGGTACAATATGAAAAATTAATTCCTTTACTTGTAGAAGCTATTAAAGAACTAAAACAACAACTAGATGAGATAAAGAATCACCATGGTAATGCCTAGTTCACCAAGCTCTATTAGTTTAAATGATGTAAACATAGAGACACAAAAAGGTTCCCAAACATTAGTTAGTTTAAATGATGATATATTTAGAAGATTAAGTGGTATTAGTACTACTAGTGGTACACAATCTAGTTTAAGTGATGCTTATGGTGATAGTAATCCTATACTAAATTCATATACAATAACAGCAGATCCTGGGTATTATGATGTCCCGCAAACTCTTACAGTTTATTTAAATAAAGCAGCAATACAAAATACCGATGTTAGTGCTACAGTAGTGACTGGTACTCCATACAATCAAACTTCTGTAATATCATTATTTACAATTGCTGCTGGAAATACTAGTGGTAGCTATAATTTTACTCCAAGTGCAGCACAGTGGGCAGCTCAAAATACATTTACAATAACTTCTACTAAGGTGAGTGGTTCCATACAATTTGTGTTAGATTTATCTCCGACCCCATCTTATAGTTTATCAGGTAGTAGTGGTTTTAATGAAAATGCTAGTTCTACTTATACTGTAACTACTACTAATGTACCTAACGGTACTACATTATATTGGACTGTAGATTCAGTTAGTGTCTCGGGAAGTCCTATAGCAGCATCTGGTGATCTTGCATTTTATAGCGGATCAGTTTATATAAATAATAATAGCGGTAGTTTTACTATATATGGCTATTATGGTTATTATGCTGGCTCTGATGGCACCGAATCAACCGAATATTTTAATATTAGATTAAGAACTGATAGTATTAGTGGTACTATAGTAGCAAGTCTTACTAATATAGCGTTATATAATGTTAATCCACCTCCACCTCCAACACCTCCTCCACCACCTCCCCCACCTCCACCCAAACAAGGGGGTGCACTAGCATGTTCAGCATTAAATACCATGTATGGCTTTGATAAGTATAATATTGATTTATGGGATAGGTGGAACGAACTCTCAAAAATTACACTTATAGAACAGCAAGCATACCATAAACTGTTTTATCCTTTAGTAAAACGTATGCATAAAAATAAATTAGCAAAGTATATTTGTGAATATTTTGCTTATACTAGAACTAAAGCAATTGAACAAAGACTTAATGATAACAATCCTAGTATAAAATATTGGATTGGTAGAGCTATATTTTTACCTCCTCTAAAATTTTTACAACTATTGTTAAAATATAAATTAATAAAACCTATTGCTAAAAAAGATATAGCAGAAGTACTTAGATTATTAAGAAAAAATAAATGATACAATATTTTTTACACTATCAAACTTTATATGTAGTTTGGATAAATTTTATATTATTTATATACTTATTATTACAAATAAATTTTGTTTGGTATTTACCTATATTAATACTTTCTGCTTATTTTATTTGTGCAGCTACTTCAGAGATTACAATACATAGATATTTTACACATAAGTCTTATAGTGTAAACCCAAAATTAGAAAAAATATTTTTATTAGTTAGTATACTAGTTGGACAAGGTTCTATAATTCACTGGGTTGCAGTACATAGACAACATCATGCATATGAGGATACTATAAAAGATCCTCATAGTCCACTACATGTACCTATTTGGCGATTATTTCTTGGTATATATTCTAAACAAATATATAAACCAAGTTTAGTAGCTGATTTATTAAAATCAAATAATAAGTCCTATTTATTATTTGAAAAAAAGTACTATACCTTATTATGGACCCTAATCTGGATAATTTGTTATAATATAGATATTATGTTATTACTATTTATAGTATCAGGCTCTACATTATGGTTTATAGGTACAAGTTTAGTTAATGTAATAGCACATAGTACTGGAGTTAAGCGATTTAAAAACAGTGTTGGTTATAATGTTAAATTTTTAAATCTAATAACTGGTGCAGGTAATCATAATAATCACCATGCTAATCCTAGAAATTATACATTTAAAGTAGATAAAGAAATAGACATATATGGTAGTATAATAAACTTAATCAAAGTGAAGAATTATGCAAGATAGTATATATGTTAGTATTGACAATGCAATGTCATTAACCTATCCAAATACTAAGATTAGGTAGATAAAATGTTTATACTAACTTGGATACCATTACAAATATGGCTAGCATTTAGTTTAGTATTTGCTTTAGTATACGTAGCAACTCATTTTTTACATTTTATACCAATTCCTGTAATTAAAGTTTATAAAGTACCACTGCAAATTGGTAGTATTGTACTATTTATACTTAATATATTTATTTGTGGAATAGTTTATAACGAAAATAGTTGGCAAGAAAAACTAAAGCTTGAGCAAGAAAAGTATGAGCTTGCTAAACAAGAACAAGCTAAAGCTAACGAAGAACTAGATAGCACTCGTAAAGCTAAAGAAGAAGCTATTAAAGATACTAGTAGGCAATTACGAGAACAAAATGCTAAATTTATACAGGTTATGAAATCAAAGGATGCAACAATAGAAAATATTATAAATAGTTTTGATCAGGCTGCTAAGGCAAAATACGATGCTTTAAGTGCAGCAGATCGAGCAAACTATAATAGTCAATTACAATCTGCACTTACATTTGAAAAAAATTGTCCTGTTGTGCCAGAACTATATATTAATAAATTAAATAATAGAGCTGCAAATCCTGTAAAAAAGGATGAAAATAAATGAAATATATTACAATATTATCTATATTTTTAGCTGGTTGTCAAAATGTAACTATGGGCTCGCCATGGCCTAAAATTCCTAGTACTACATATCTAGAGCCTTGCAAATCGTTATTACTGGCAGATAAAGAAAAGAGTATGGCTGAATTAATAGATATTATTGAAGCAAACTATGGTTTGTGGCATGAGTGTAATCTTAAAAATAATAGCTGGATAGAGTGGTATAATAAGCACTGGAAAAAGGAGAAGTAGTGGAGCTTACACTAGATCAATTCAAGCAAGTTATACCAAAAAATCAGTATGTTAATCAATGGTATAGTGCACTAGAACAATTACTACCAAAATATGAAATAAATACCGCAGATCGCATAGCAGCTTTTTTAGCACAGTGTGCACACGAGTCAGGTGGTTTTGTTTTTATTAAAGAAAATCTTAACTATCGTTGGGCAAGCTTGCGTAAAGTTTTTCCTAAGTACTTTCCTACGGACGCATTGGCGCAGCAATATGAAAAACAACCTGAACGTATTGCTAATCGTGTTTATGCTAATCGCATGGGTAATGGTGGTGAAGAGTCTGGCGATGGCTATAAATTTTGTGGACGTGGTCTTATACAACTAACTGGTCGTGATAACTATACTAAATTTGGTAATAGCTTAGGTATAACAGCAGAAGAAGCTTCACACTTTATGGAAACTTTTGAAGGTGCTGCAGAAAGCGCTTGTTGGTTTTGGCAAACAAATAATTTAAATAAATGGGCTGATTGTGGTGATATACTTACACTTACAAAACGTATAAATGGTGGTACAAATGGCTTAGAGGATAGATCTAATCACTATACTCACATAATTAATATACTA
>RGTE01000047.1 GCA_010025475.1 Verrucomicrobiota bacterium | reverse complement strand
CCGTATCCCAAGGGCCGGCAGGAGGACGGCAGGGGAGCATAAGAGTTTGGCGGGCGAGGTTAAGATCGCCGGTATACAGGGCCCTGCGGCCTTCGCAGCGGATTTCGATCAGGGTGGAGCCGAGGACATGGCCGGCATCGTGAAGAACAAACTTGAATTCCGAACCGTCGAGTTGGAACGGACGCTGGAGCGGGACGGTTTCCCAGGCCACCACGCAGTCATCCACCCCGCGGTGCGTGTAGAGGGGATAATCCTGCTGGAGGGTTTCCTTTCTTTGCCGGGTCATAACGTTGACGGAGTTATGGAGGAGCGGTTCGGCGAGAGCCGCCGTGGCGGAGGTCATCCACACCTTGGCGCCGGGGCAGGCCCGGGTGACCAGGGGCATGGCCCCGACGTGATCGTGATGGGCGTGGGAAAGGATGACCGCCTCCAAATCCTTTGGCAGGGCCTCGAGGAATGGGGTGGCTGCCCATCCCTCGACCCTCGGATGCATTCCGGCATCGAGCAGGACCGAGGCCGAACCGGACCGGAGGAGGTAGGAGTTGGCCCCGATTTCCGGAGCACGAGTCAGGTTGGTGAGGGTTGTCATCGACGGCGGAGCGGAGACCGCAACCGCCGGCTTAGAACTGACCCCGGAGCAGCTGGACGACCTCCCGCGGGAGTTCGTTGCCGGGCAGGGAGGCGCGGCTCACCAACCAATCACGCCCGAGCTGGCTGCGCCGCTGATTCAGCAGTTGCACCTCGATTTTTGGAAGCTGGGCGGTGGCGACGTCGGCGGGAACCGGTGCACGTTGGGCGAGGTAGACCGCCAAACCGCCGGTTTCGTTACGGACGAAGGGACTGACGTGGTTGGGCTCAAGCTGGGTCACGATTTGGCGGATCCGGTCGGCATCCGGAAAGGTCAGCGGCTTGCTGTCGGCCGGGGCAAAGGTGGGAACCTTGGTGCTGGTGAGGCCGGCGGCCTTCACGATGTCGTCCCACTTTTTTCCCTGAGCCAGCTCTGTCTTGGCCCGTTCGAGGAAGCCGCGGGAGATTTGGTCGGCCATCTGGAGGCGAGCCTGTTCCTGCCAGCGGGTCTTCACGTCCGTCATCGCTTCTGCGAGCGGGCGAAGGCGTCCCGGCTGCAGGTCCTTCAAGTGAAGAACGATGAAACCGTTCTTGGTGGGGAGGAAATCGCTAACCGGCTCGTCGGGGGTTAAACGGAGGGCGGCGGCGGTCAGACGAGGATCGGTTTCCCCTGGAAACGGGGTATCCGATACGGTGAACGAACCGGTGGTTTTGATGGCCAGCTTCGCGTCAGCAGCCTTGGCGCCGAAGGCGGGACGGGTCTGTCCTTCCGGAAGGTTGAAGAACTGTGAGGTGAAGGCAAAAGCCGCTTCGCCCGCCTTTTTGCGGGATTCATCATCCGTCCCAACCGCCGGGAATTCAACGTAGTCCACCGAGCAGCGCGTGGGAATGGCAAAGGCCTGTTCGTTGGCTTTGTGAAAAGATTCCAAATCCTGGGTGGTGGGCTCGGGTGGCGTCAGCTTGGAAGCTTCCCAACGCACGACCTGCGCCTCGACGGGGCCAAACAACCTCTGCAGGCGGGTTTCAGCTTCCCCCGGAAAGACAGCCGCGGTGGAACTCAGGGCGGTGAGAAGCTGGCGGGTGCGCACCTCGTCCAAGATCGCCTCGTTGAAGCGTTCCCCGGTGAACCCCTGCGGGGATAGAAAGTTGGAGGAAAATTTCTGGAAAAGTTCGGGATCATATTTGCCTTCTTTGATAAAAAGGGGATTGGAGCGGATCGATTCGAGAAGCTGGCTGGGTTGGGGGTCAAGGCCGGCGTCCTGGGCGGCCTGGTTCTGGAGAAGGCGAATCCAGGTCTGGATGGCAAGAAACCGGTCGTTGTCCGAGGGGATGCGGCCGGTTTCCAAGGTGGTTTCCAATAAAGTCTGGCGCTGGGCGGCCACCATGTCGTTGAGGGTGAGGGTGCGGTTCCCAAGGCGACCCATCTTTCCGGAAGCAGGGTCGATCCCTCCGTGGGGTGTCCAGTTGCCGAAGAAAATGAAAGAAATGGCGATGACGGCCAAAAGGATCAGGAGCAGGCCTTTTAACTTGTCGTGCAGGTACGTGATCATGGAAGGTTTTTGGCTTGTCGGGGGGGGAGGAGGAAAGACCAAAATCCCCTTATGTCGTGGCGATGGATCCCGCTTTGGTTGCTTTTCCTGGTTCCGGGTTGGGCGCAGGACCAGCTACGGCTCAAGAGCGGGGAGGTGAAATCCGGAACCGCCGTGAAATTTGACCCGACCACCCAGTCCTTGACGTTCAAATTTGACCAAGGAACCCTCAATTACGCCCAAGGGGACATCGCCGAGGTCATCCTGAAGGAGCGGCCCGGGGTGGCGGAGGGAAGAAAGGCCCTGGAGGAGGGAAGGATGGAGGAGGTGGTCACCAAGTGGCAGGAGCCGGTCAATCAGTACTTGGGCGTCGACAATCCTTGGGTCTTGGAGTGTGCCGGCGGCCTCGGGCAAGCCTATCTGACCTTGGGCAAAGTGGCGGATGCGGAGTCTCTCTATGGAAAGATGAAGCAATTTTATCCCTCGGGACCGGCGGCCCTGCGCGCGGAGGTCGGATTAGCGGTGGCCACATCCGGCAAGGATGCGGGCGGGCTTTTGGCCAAACTGCAGGGATTGGAGGGACAGCTTAAGGAAAGCCTTCGCCCTTTGCGGGGTGACCGTGAAGCGTTGGCGGAATTTTATTTTGCCCGTGGGGAAGCCTACGAAAAAAAGGGGGATGGCAAGAAAGCCCTCGAGGATTACCTCCGGGTGAGCGTTCTTTATCCTGAGCCGCCCTCCTTGGGGCAGCGTTCCGCCAAGAAGGCGGACGCCCTGCGTCAGGCAAACAAAGACCTCGTCACCGACTAGGCTGCCCCCTAGATAAATTTCATGAAATCGATCCGGCGTTTTCTGCTTTTGATTTCCTTGGTTCCCCGGTCTTTGATGGCGGCGGAAGGTGCCGCTCCCGGGGCGCACGGGGACACCTTCATGGATCTGTTCCTGATGTCCGGCCCGGTGGGTTGGATTTTGCTGGTGGCCTCCATCCTGATCATGGCGTTTGCGATCGAGGCTGTGATCAAGATCCGGATGGGACGCCTGGCTCCGCCGGCCGTTTACGCCCAGCTGAAAGATGCTTTTGTTTCCGGCAACTATCCCCAGGCGTTCCAAATCTGCGTGGCGAACCCCTGTTACATGGGCCGGATTGTCCAGGCAGGAATCGAGCGTTTGGGCCGGGGACGCGAATCGGCCGAGAAGGCCATGGGCGAGGTGACAGCCAAGGAAATCAACGATCTCAAATCCAACATCAACTATTTGTCCGTGATCGGGGTGGTCAGCCCCATGGTGGGGTTGACGGGAACGGTCATCGGGATGATGAAGGCCTTCAAAACCCTCGGCTCCTCCGGGGCGGCCGACCCCAGCAAGTTGTCCGCGAACATTTCCGAAGTTCTTTTCGCCACCGCCTTCGGACTCTTCGTCGCGATTCCGGGATTCGTTCTCTACTACGTTTTTCGGAACCGGGTTCAAACCGTCACGGTGGCCGTGGACCAGCAAGTGGGCCACCTGTTCGACGCGGTGCCTTTCGAACAGTTGACCGGATACCGCGTGCAGGATTATCTCGGCGAAAGCGCCGGAGCCCCGGCGGCTTCGGCCTAACGTTTCCCGGCCATGGCCGGTCACGGCAAAAAGTTCAGCATTCACGCCTCCGGGGGCGAGGAGGAGCCGGAATTTCAGGTGGCTCCCATGGTCGACGTGTTGCTGGTCTTGCTGATGTTTTTCACGGCCACGACGACCACCGAGGTGAAAAGCCAAATGGCCGATCTCACCTTGCCGGATGCCCAAGAGGCCAAGGACCGGGAAAAGGGGCAGGGTCAATTTCTGATCAACATCAACAAGTTTGGCGGGGTGGAAGCTCAGGGGCAGAGAGAGCTGGGCGAAGCCGCCTTGGCCAACCTGATTCGGCAGGATTATTCGAATGTAAAGAAGCTGGACCCGAACGCCAGCTATCGGGTGCTTGTTCGTGCCGACAAAGACCTCGGCTGGGACAAGACGAAGGTGGTGTTGAAGGCGGCCGCGGCGGCCGGCGTGGGCAACGTGGTCTTCGCCACGACCAAGGGGGGGAAGGGGTAGGGTATGGCCGGCGGCGGAGGAGGTGGAGAGGGGGAATTCGGCCTGCAGATCGCGCCGATGCTCGACGTGATGTTTGTGTTGCTGATGTTTTTCATGGTGATGGCGGGCCAGCAGGTGAAAGAGGCGGAGCTGGGTGTTTCCGTTCCCGGCAGCGGTCAACCCTCCACCACGGCGAAAGCCCCGGTGACCATCCGCATCGCCCCGGACGGCGTGGTCACTTTCAATGACACGCCTGTGGACACCCGGGAAGACCGCGAAATGCCGAAACTACGCAACCGCCTGAAAGGCCTGATTGAGGCTTCGGCCGAGCAGTCGGTCATTATCCGGCCGAACGACCGGGCCCCGTATCAGCGGGTCGTGGACGTGCTGAACGCCTGTGGCGCAGAGAGGGTGAAAAACCTGACGTTTGGGGGTTGAGGGGGCGATTAGGCCCGCCCCATGTACTTCCGTTCGCGGGTATCCACCTTGATCAGTTCGCCCTCCTTGATGAAAAGGGGGACCTGGAGGGTTAGGCCGGTTTCGAGTTTGGCCGCCTTCATGACGTTGTTTGCGGAATCGCCCCGGATGCCCTCGGGGGATTCGGTCACCTTCAGGGTAACACTGGCCGGGGGCTCGACCGAGACCGCCTTGCCCTCAATGAACAGGATTTCGCAAGGGGTGTTTTCGGACATGAAATCCTTGGCCTCCTCGACCAACTCCGCTGGCAGAGTGATGTTTTCGTAGTTTTCCGGATTCATGAAGGTGTACCCTGTGTTGTCCTGGTAGCTGAACTCCCACTTTTCCCGGGAGACATTCACGGTTTCAAGGCGCTCATCCGAGGCCAGTCGGTGGTCGGAGGAAAGACCGGACCGGAGCGAACGGAAAGTGGCCTGCACAAAGGCCCGCTTGTTTCCCGGGGTGCGGTGGGTGGTGTTGAGCACGATATAAATGTCCCCGTCCTTGGTGACGGCCATGCCCCTGCGTAGGTCGTTTGCGATCACTGCCATGACGATGAGTCTCCTGCGTTGCGGACCGCTCAGTAGAGCCTGAAACGGGCCAGATCCTGGGAATCCACCAACCCAACCGGGCGGCGGGCCGCATCCAAAACAATCAAGTCCTCGATGCGGTGGGTTTCGAAGATATGCAAGGCTTTGGCGGCCAGACTGTCAACGGGGATGGTCACGGGATTTTTCGTCATAACGGCGCGAAGCGGCCGTTTGCCAATCTCGGGATCCCTCTGAAAACCGCGTGCAAAATCCCCGTGCGTATAGATCCCCAGCAGTTTTCCGCGTGGATCGACGACCACCGCCGCGCCGCAGCGTTTCGCGGTGATCAGGGAAAGAGCTTTGGCCACGGTGATCTCCGGCCTGCAAAGGGGAACCGCCGAACGCGGACGCATGATCTCGCTGACTTTCAAAAGAAGATCACGGCCGATCGACCCGGCCGGATGCAGCCGGGCGAAATCCTCCCGACGAAACCCGCGGCTTTCGAGCAGAACCATGGCGATGGCGTCACCCATGGCCAGCATGGCCGTGGTGCTGGAGGTGGGGGCCAAATTCAGAGGGCAGGCTTCCTGCTCCACGGATACGTCCAAGGCAACGTCCGCTTGCTTGGCCAAGGGGGATCGCGGGTTGCCCGTGATCCCGACGATGGGCGTGCCGAGGCGTTTGAGCAGGGGAACCACCCGGAGAAGTTCATCGGTGTTGCCGCTATAGCTGAGCACGATGACCAGATCCTTGGGGGAGACAACCCCGAGGTCCCCGTGGGCGGCATCGACGGGATCGAGTGCCACCGAGGTGGTGCCGGTGCTCGCCAGGGTGGCGGCGATCTTGTGGCCGATATGGCCGGACTTTCCAATGCCGGTGACGATGATTTTTCCGCCGTCCTCCAGACGTTTTCTCATCAGCTGGATCGCTTTGAGGAAAGAGGAGCCCAGACGGCGACGAACCCGTTGCAGGGCGGTGATCTCGATCTCGAGAACCCGCTTGGCCTTTCGGAGATGGTGTCCGTTGCCCATGAACAGGTTAGGATATCGGGAACCTCTTCACCGGGCAAACCGTCTTGCGGCTTGAGCCGACGGGAGTTCCGCCCCACGGTAGGCGAGTGAAAAGTTGGCCGGAGTTTTTCCTCGCCCTCCGCTTCCTGCGTCCGCACCGGAGTTTTCTCTCGGTCATCACCATTCTGAGCTGGTTGGGGGTGGTGGCCGGCGTCCTGGTGCTGATTGTCGTCCAGTGTGTGATGCGGGGCTTCGAACAGGAGCTGACCCGGAAAGTCATCGGATTCCAGTCCCACCTGACCGTGGCGGGGCAGGGGCCCTTACCCGAACCGGATCGACTTCTTGAAAAGATCCGCTCGGAGTCCGAAGTAATGGGGGCCAGTCCGGCGGTGCTCGGGCCGGTTCTGGCAGAAACCGGGGGCAAAATTTCCACCCCGCGGATCAAGGGTTGGGACGTGGCCACGGCCGAGAGCGTTGTGCCGCTCAAACAGTGCCTGATCGAGGGGGCCTGGACACCGGGGCCGGACCAATTGGTGGTGGGCAGCGAATGGGCGTCGGCCAACCGAGTCCAGATTGGAGCCGAGGTAAACGTCCTCGGGCCCCAGCAGTTTCGGGATCTGGTGGGAAAAACAAACGCTCCCGGAGCAGTGAAAAAAATTCCACTGCCCCGCACCTTCCGGGTGGCCGGAATTTTTAAGACCGGAATGTATGACTACGACTCCGACTATCTCCTTACGGATCTGCCGACCGCCCAGGATGTCTATGCACTCACCAACTCCGTCCACGGGGTGGCCATCCGGCTGCAGGACTCCGACCAGGCCAAGGAAGTGGCTGAAAAGCTCCGCGCCAAACTGGGTGCCGGTATCCGTGTGTTGACGTGGATGGATCACAACCAGCGCCTTTTCGCCGCGGTGGCGGTGGAGAGGAGAGTGATGAGTTTCCTGCTCTTTTTCGTGATGGCGGTCGCGGCACTGGGACTCAGCGGAACACTGATCACGGTGACGGTGCAAAGGGCCAAGGTGATCGGAACCTTGGCCGCGATTGGTGCCACTCCGGGCCAAATCGCCACCATCTTCACCCTTTACGGGGTGATCGTCGGTACCTTGGGATCGCTTGTCGGCGTGGTGGGGGCTTGGTTCGTTCTGGCGAATCGGAACGGGCTGGCCGATCTGCTGGCCAAGGTTACCGGTCAGGAGCTGTTCCCGCCGGAGATCTATCACTTCTCCTCCTTGCCGGCGCAATACAGCCCCGGTGTTTTTGTTGGAGTGGCGGCCGCTGGCCTCGGCCTAAGCGTTTTGGCGGCCCTGATTCCCGCCTGGGCGGCGTCCCGAACGGAACCCGCCGCCAACCTGAAACGGACATGAGCAATCCGCTTCTCGAAGTCCGGGACCTGCATAAGAGCTATCAACTCCAAGGCCGTGCTCCCCTGGAAATTCTGCACGGGATCGACTTCCAAATCGGCCCCGGGGAATGCCGCCCGATCTGCGGACCGTCCGGGGCCGGAAAATCGACTCTTCTCCACATCTTGGGCGGGCTGGAGAATCCCGACCGGGGGGAAATTCTCTGGAAGGGGGAGAGCACCCGCGGATGGAACCGGTCCCGCTGGGCCGTCTGGAGGAGAAAGGCCGTTGGGTTCGTCTTTCAGTCCTATCACCTCATCCCGGAACTCACGGTGGAGGAAAATGTCCGCCTTCCGGCCATGCTCGCCGGGGTGCCGCTCGGCGAGGTTTGGGAGGATTTGCTCGACGAGGTGGGGATGACCCTGCGCCGCGACCACCTGCCCGCGGAACTTTCCGGCGGTGAGCAGCAGCGGGTGGCGGTGGCCCGGGCCTTGGTTTTGGAGCCGGACCTGATTTTGGCGGATGAACCCACCGGGAACCTGGACGGGGCCTCCGCCTCGGCGGTGCTTGATTTGCTTGTGAAGATGGTGCGCCACCGGCAAAAATCTTTACTTCTGGTCACGCACGACGAAACCGTGGCCGGGCGGGTGGGAACCCCGTTCCGGATCGCGGACGGAAGGCTGACAGAAGCCCGCCCATGATCATCTACATCGACGGAAAATTTTACCCGGAGGAGGAGGCGAAGATCTCGGTCTTCGACCATGGCCTGCTTTACGGGGACGGGGTCTTTGAAGGGATCCGCGCTTACGAGGGCCGGGTCTTCAAACTGGAGGAGCATCTGCGCCGTTTGGAGGACTCTGCGAAGGCCATCCTGCTGAAGATCCCGCTCGACCGGGAGGAGATGCGGGCGGCGGTCCTGGAGACCTGCAAGCGCAACAAGATGAAGTCCGGCTATCTCCGCCTGGTGGTGACGCGCGGCAAGGGTTACCTCGGCCTTTCCCCCGACCGGTGCAAAAAGCCGACGGTCATCATCATCGCCAGCGAGTTAGAGCTTTATCCGGAGAAGTACTACCGCGAAGGTTTGCGGGTGGTAACGGTGGCCACGTGGAGGAACTCCCCGGCCGCGCTGGATCCCGGCATCAAGTCGCTTAACTACCTCAATAACATCCTCGCCAAAATCGAGGGTCAGCAGGCGGGGGCTCAGGAGGTCATTCTCCTCAATCCGCAGGGCCTGGTCGCCGAATGTTCGGGTGACAACATCTTCTTCATC
>RGTE01000046.1 GCA_010025475.1 Verrucomicrobiota bacterium | reverse complement strand
TCCTTCTCGCCGGGGTGGTCGACAAATTCCACTTCCTGAAATACGGGTTGGGTCTGGTCCTCGTCTTTGTGGGACTGAAGATGGCCTGGCTCAACGACGTCTTCGGCGGAAAGTTTCCGATCTCATGGTCTCTGGCCATCATCACCCTCCTCGTCGGGGGGTCGATTGCGCTATCGCTGCTTCTGCCTCAGAAGACCGCCAAGAAGTAGCTTGGAGTCAAAAACCTTCCACGGGTGGAAGGGGGAAGGGCGGGACTTTCTCCCGCCACCCTCATTCTGGTTCCTGCCGCTTTTATCCAAAGCGGGCTACCTTGGTTGAATTTTTAGTAACGGTAATGTTCGGGCTTGAACGGACCCTCGACAGGGACGCCGAGGTAGTCGGCCTGGTCCTTGCTGAGCTTGGTTAGCTTGACACCGATCTTCTCGAGGTGGAGGCGGGCGACTTCCTCGTCCAGCTTTTTGGGCAGAACGTAGACGGCCGGCTTGTAGACCGAACGGTTCTTCCAGAGGTCGAGTGCGGCCAGCGTCTGGTTGGAGAAGCTGTTGCTCATCACAAAGCTCGGGTGGCCCGTGGCGCAGCCCAGGTTGACCAACCGGCCCTCGGCGAGCAGGAAGAGTTCCCGGCCATCGGGGAAGACATACTTGTCCAACTGGGGCTTGATGTTGACCCGCTTGACCCCGGGGAAATTGTTCAGCTTGTCCACCTGGATCTCGTTGTCGAAGTGGCCGATGTTCGCGACGACTGCCTGGTCCTTCATCTTTTTGAGGTGCTCGATCGTGATCACGTCCTTGTTGCCGGTAGTGGTGATATAGATGTCCGCCCGGCCGAGGGTGTCTTCCACCGTGGTGACCTCATATCCCTCCATCGCGGCCTGGAGGGCGTTGATGGGGTCAATCTCGGTGATAATGACCCGGGCGCCTTGGCCGCGGAGCGACTGGGCGGAGCCTTTACCCACATCCCCGTAGCCGCAAACCACAGCCACCTTGCCGGAGATCATCACGTCGAGGGCGCGGTTGAGTCCGTCCACCAGGGAGTGGCGGCAACCGTAAAGGTTGTCGAATTTGGATTTGGTGACCGAATCGTTCACGTTGAAGGCCGGGACCAGCAGCTTGGCCTGTTCCTGCAGCCGGTAGAGGCGGTGGACTCCGGTGGTGGTTTCCTCGGCCACGCCTTTCCATTCCTTCACCAGCTCATGGAAAATGTACGGGTTTTCCTTGTGGATCTTTTTCAGGAGGTCCTTGATGACCTTCTCCTCGTGGCTGGAGGATGGGGTGTTGACCCAACCGTCGCCCTCCTCGAGCTCATAACCCTTGTGGAGGAAAAGGGTGACATCGCCGCCGTCATCGATGACGAGCTGCGGTCCCTTGCCCTCGGGATTGACGATGGCCTTCCAGGTGCAGTCCCAGTATTCCTCGAGCGTCTCGCCCTTCCAGGCAAACACCGGAATCCCGGCGGCGGCGATAGCCGCGGCAGCCTGGTCTTGGGTGGAGAAGATGTTGCAGCTGGCCCAGCGGACATCAGCGCCGAGGTCCACAAAGGTCTCGATCAGCACTGCGGTTTGGATGGTCATGTGCAGGGAACCGGTCACGCGCACGCCGGCGAGGGGCTTGTCCTTGGCGTATTTCTCGCGGATGGCCATCAGGCCGGGCATTTCCTTTTCGGCAATCTCGATCTCCTTGCGACCGAGTTCGGCCAGGCTGAGATCCTTGACCTTGAAGTCGCCGGCCTTGGGGCCGCGGGATTTTACGGTTTTCGGGGCGAGGGTGGTGGGGCTCATGGTGGTTCCTCCTGGGGGCCGGGCTAGTTCAAGCCGGCGTGGCGGCGGAGCTCGCGGACACGGTCCGTGTGCTCCCACGGCGCATAAACCGGGTTGCCGCGGTGGCCGAAGTGCCCGTAGTTGGTGGTTTTCGAGTAAATCGGCCGGCGTAGGCGGAGGCGGCGGATGATCTCCGCCGGGCGGAAATCGAAAGTTTTGTGGACGGCCTGCTCGATGCGGGAGAAGGGGATTTTTTCCGTGCCAAAGGTGTCAAGACACACGGAGACCGGACGGGGGTAGCCGATGGCGTAGGCAAACTGGATTTCCACCCGGTCAGCCAAGCCGGCAGCCACAATGTTTTTGGCCACATAGCGTCCCATGTAGGCAGCGCTGCGATCCACTTTTGTCGGATCCTTGCCGCTAAAGGCGCCTCCACCGTGACGGCCCGCGCCGCCGTAGCTATCGACGATGATCTTTCGCCCGGTGAGACCACTGTCACCCTCGGGACCGCCCACCACGAACCGGCCGGTGGGGTTGACGAGGAAACTGGTGTGGCGGTCGAGCATGTCGGCCGGCAACACCTTCTTGATGAGCTTCTCAATGATGAACTTCTCGATCGTGCGGTGGGGGACGCCCTCGGCGTGCTGGGTGGATACCACCACGGCAGTGATCCGGACAGGGCGGTTGTGCCGGTATTCGACCGAGACCTGGGACTTGGCGTCGGGACGAAGCCAGGGGACGCGGCCGCTTTTGCGGATCCGGCTCAACTCACGGCCGAGGCGGTGGGAGAACATCACGGGGGCGGGCATCAATTCGGGGGTTTCGCGGCAGGCGTAGCCGAACATCAGGCCCTGGTCGCCCGCACCCTGTTCGGCGGTCTTTTTGCCGTCCGCTTTCCTGGCGTCGACGCCTTGGGCGATGTCGGGGCTTTGGCCGGTTAGGGCGTTCATGATGTGGACCTTGTCGGCATGGAAGACGTCATCCTCGTGGGTGTAGCCGATTTCGCGGATGGTGCGGCGGACGAGGGTATCGTAATCGAGCTTGGCGCGGGTGGTGATTTCCCCGGCGATGACAACGAGGTTGGATTTCACAAGAGTTTCGCAAGCCACCCGGCTCATCGGATCCCTGGCCAGGCAGGCATCCAGAACCGCGTCCGAGATGGCGTCACAAACCTTGTCCGGGTGGCCTTCGCCAACGGACTCCGAGGAGAAGATGAAATGTCCGCGCATGGTTGGGAAAGCATGCCTGCTTCCGACCGGCCTGCAACAAAATAATATTGATATATCATGATAAGATGATGAATCTTCTGCCTGATGAGTGACCGGGTACGTCTTCTGGGGGCCTTGGCGGATCCCACCCGCCTGCGGATCCTCTCCGCCCTCCGGGAGAATGAGCTCTCCGTGGCGGAATTGCAGGAAGTGCTGGGGGTGGGGCAGTCCCGCATCTCCAACCATCTTTCCCAGCTCAAAGGGGTCGGCTTGGTGCGGGATCGTCGGGAGGGGCAGAAGGCGTTTTACCGGCGGGGTGAGGCGCCCTCAGCGGCTCTCAAAGAGGCTTGGTCCTTTGCCGAGGGGGCCGCGGCGGAGTTGGCGACCAAGCCGCGGGATGCGGAAGCTTTGCGGTTGGTCCTTCTCCACCGGCAGGAGAAGTCCAAACGGTATTTTGACGCCGTGGCCGGGCGGTTGGGGAAAAAATATTGTCCGGGCCGGTCCTGGGAGGCGGTGGGAAGGCTTCTCTTGGCCTTGGCCCCTCGGGAAACTTTCGCCGATCTGGGTGCGGGGGAGGGATTGATTTCGCAACTGCTGGCCGGAAGGGCGAAGAAGGTCATCGCGATCGACAACTCGCCACGGATGGTCGAGGTGGGGCGGGATCTCGCCAAGCGGAGCGGGTTGAAGAATCTCGAATATCGGCTGGGCGACCTCGAAAACCCGCCGATCAAGGCGGCATCGGTGGACGTGGTGATTCTCAGTCAGGCCTTGCACCATGCCATGCACCCGCCCAAGGCCCTGGAGGCCGCTTTTAAGATTCTCCGGCCGGGAGGAAGAGTCCTGATTCTTGACTTGGCGGAGCACACTTTTGAGGCGGCGCGGGAACTGTATGCCGATGTGTGGCTGGGGTTTGCCCCCTCAGATCTGGGCAGAATGATCCGGGAGGCGGGGTTTGAGGGGGTGTCAGTGGAAATTGTGGCCCGGGAGAAGGAAGGGCCGGGATTTCAGACGCTGTTGGCGATCGGGCATAAGCCTGCCTAGCGCCGGCTTGTTTAGGGGCAGGTAAAAGGGCAGGAGGCGGAATACCGGGAGGCTTGGAACGAGGACGGTTTTGAATTATGATTTCTTGGTCGCGCTCGTGGCGAAATGGCAGACGCGCTAGATTCAGGTTCTAGTGGGGCAACCCGTGGAGGTTCAAATCCTCTCGAGCGCAGCAAACGAGAGAGCTCCATCTCGCGGAGCGGTTTAAGCAAGGGGTCGGGGGTGCTCCCGACCCCGATATTCAAAAGATTCTGCGAACAGGTTGGCGGGTCCGTCTTGACGATTGATGCCGGATCGGTGAAGTAGTTTGCTTGAAATCAGCGAGTTCCAACGGAATTCAGGAGCGGATTCTGATCCTGGATTTTGGCTCCCAATACACCCAGGTCATTGCCCGAAGGGTCCGTGAGGCTCACGTCTACTCGGAGATTGTTCCGCACACCATTTCCGTCGGGGAAGTCCTCTCGCTCCGTCCCCGCGGGATCATCCTCAGCGGGGGTCCGGCCAGCGTCTATGCCCCCAAGGCCCCCAAGATGGACCGGGGCATCTTTCATCTGGGGATTCCCATTCTGGGCATCTGTTACGGGATGCAGCTTTTGGTGAAAGAGTTCGGGGGGGAGGTCGCCCGCGGCACCCGGCGGGAATACGGTCGGGGGATCCTTCATCGTCGTCGCGCTTCCGCCCTGCTTGGGGGTTTGCCCAAGAATCTGGAAATTTGGAACAGCCACGGGGACCGCGTCACCCGGTTGCCCAAGGGTTTCGAATCCGTCGCCACCACGGAGAACAGCCCCTACGCCGTCGTCCGCAGGGAAAACATCTACGGCCTGCAGTTTCATCCCGAAGTTTCCCACACGCCGCGGGGTCGGGAGATCCTTGCCAACTTTCTGCGCAAAATCTGCGGCTGCGAGGGAACTTGGACGATGGGTTCCTTTGTCCGCCGCACCATCCACGAGATCCGGGAGCAGGTCGGGCCCCACCGGGTTATCCTTGGCCTGAGCGGCGGGGTCGACTCCTCCGTGGCGGCCGCGCTTCTGGCCAAGGCGATTGGACGGCAGCTTTACTGCATTTTCGTGGACAACGGGCTCCTGCGGAAAGGGGAGGCGGAAAGCGTCCGGCGCATCTTCGGCCGGCACATGAACATCCATCTCACCGTGGTGGATGCCCGGAACCAGTTTTTGCGCCGGCTGAAAGGCGTGGCAGACCCGGAGCGGAAGCGGAAGATCATCGGGCACGAGTTCATCAAGGTATTCGACAAGGCCGCGCACCGGGTGGCCCGGGGCGCCAAGTTTCTCGGCCAAGGAACCTTATATCCCGATGTCATCGAAAGCGTGCCGATCGCCGGCAACCCCGCCGCGCTGATCAAGAGCCACCACAACGTGGGAGGACTGCCGAAGCGGATGAAACTCGAGCTGGTCGAACCGCTCCGCCAGCTGTTCAAGGACGAGGTCCGGGAGGTGGGACGGGTGCTGGGCCTGCCCAAGGAGATGGTCTGGCGCCAACCGTTCCCGGGGCCGGGCCTGGCCGTCCGCTGTCTGGGGGCGATCGACGAGAAGAAGTTGTCGATCCTGCGGGAGGCGGATGCGATCGTGGTGGAGGAGATGAAACAGGCGGGCTGGTACTACCGGATCTGGCAGAGCTTCGCTGTCCTGCTTCCTTGCCGGAGTGTGGGCGTGATGGGGGACGAGCGGACCTATGACAACGCCATCGCCATCCGGGCAGTCGAGAGCAAGGACGGCATGACGGCCGACTGGGTCCGCCTGCCCGGGGATCTGCTCGGCCGGATCTCCAACCGCATCTGCAACGAGGTGAAGGGCATCAACCGGGTCGTACTCGATGTGAGCTCGAAGCCGCCGGCCACGATCGAATGGGAGTAGGATGAGAATCCTCGACAGCCGGCAGCCCAAGGACTTCTCCCGGGTTCGTGCTCTGTTGACCCGCCGTCCGACCCCGGAAGCCAGGGTACGTTCGGCGGTGGAGAGGATCCTGCGGGAAGTGGAGCGGGGAGGGGATGCTGCGCTCGTCCGAATCCACAACCGCTTTTCGAAAAAGAAAATCTCCAAGGCCACTCTCCGTGTAAAAGGGAAGTTCCGTGCCCCTCCCGGCAAGGTTCGGGTGGCGCTGGCAGCGGCGGAGGCCAACATCGCCGACTTTGCCCGAGCCACCCGGCCGAAGGATTGGGCCCGAAGGAACCGGCAGGGGGCGAGCGTGGGGGAGAACTTTCCGGCGTTGGGTCGAGTGGGGGTGTACGTGCCGGGGGGAACGGCCCCGCTGGTTTCCACCGCGCTGATGACCGTGGTATTGGCCCGGGTGGCCGGCGTGAAGGAGATCGTGGCCTGCACTCCGGGGCCGGTAAACCCGGTGTTGGGCTGGGCCCTGCAGAAGGCGGGGGCAACGGAGATTTATCAGGTGGGTGGGGCGCAGGCCGTGGCCGCCATGGCCTACGGGACGGAAACGATCCGACCGGTGGAAAAGATCTGTGGACCGGGGAGCGCCTGGGTGGTGGAGGCAAAACGGCAACTGTTTGGAAGGGTGGGAATCGATCTTCTGCCCGGGCCCAGCGAAATCGCGGTGGTTGCGGATGAGAGCGCCCGGGCCGACTGGGTGGCCGCGGATTTGGTGGCCCAGGCGGAGCATGGTCCAGGCAGCCAGATCTTTTTGCTGACCCCATCCTTTCTTTTTTTGGGCAAGGTGCTGGCCGAGGTCCTGAACCAAAGCGGGGAAAAACCGCGGGCGGAATATCTTCGGGGGGTGTTACGTCAGGGAGCCACCCTGGTGCGGACGAAGGATCTGAAGCAGGCGGTAGAGCTGGCCGAGGCGATTGCCCCGGAACACCTTGCCCTGCAGTGCCGCGGGGCCAAGGCGCTGGCCAAAAGGATCCGTTGCGCCGGGGCAGTCTTCGTCGGGAACTTTTCCGCCGTGGCTTTGGGGGATTATCTCTCCGGACCCAGCCACACCCTGCCGACCGGTGGGGCGGGCCGCACCTTTGCGGGGCTGCGGGTGGAGGACTTCGTGAAGCGGGTGAGCGTGGTGGAGTACGGGGCGGCGGCGGTGCGGAAATCCGCGAAAACGGCCGGCCTGCTGGCCCGGTTGGAGCGGCTCGACGCCCATGCCGATTCGGTCGAGACTCGTCTGAAATGAGCAAAGCCAAACGGCAGGCCAAAAAATTCCGCAAGACCAGCGAAACGGAGATCTCCGTCACACTCGGTCTGGATGGCAAGGGCACGGCCAGGGTGAAAACCGGAATTCCTTTTTTTGATCACATGCTGAACCTATTTGCCCGGCACGGTCTTTTTGACCTGGAGGTGAAGGCGAAAGGGGATCTCGATGTGGATCTGCACCACACGGTGGAGGATGTGGGGATTGTGCTGGGGCAGGCGCTGACGGCGGCGTTAGGGAAGAAAGAGGGAATCCGGAGATACGGGACGGCTCACGTGCCGATGGATGAGACGCTGGCCCGTGTGGCCATCGATCTGAGCGGCCGGCCCTACCTGGAGCTCCGTGGGTTGAGCCAACGGGGCAAGGTGGGGAACTTTCCGGCGCAATTGGTAGAGGAGTTCCTGCGGGCTCTCTCCGTTCAAGGAGGAATGAACCTGCACGCGGAGGTGCTTTATGGTCGGGACGTACACCACCAGATCGAGGCGATCTTCAAGGCGCTGGCCAAGGCGCTGGAGGAGGCCGTTCGTCGCGATGCGAGGGTAAAAGGTGTGCCAAGCACGAAGGGGAGGATTTAGCCTCCCGTTTAAAGATTCGGTAGGGAGGTGCAGCTTACTGCGCGTCCGACTGGATTTTTGAAATCTTGGCTTCGAATTTTTCCATCGGGCGAGCAGCAGAGACTGCTCGCCCCTACCGGGACGCCCTGCCATCGAATTGTCACATTCGGTCCCTTGTTGTTTTCCCTTAAAACCATAGAACAACGCCCATGCGGGACGTGCTGATTCTAACCAGCGGACAGGAGGAGCATCACTATGCTGCGCGCACCCTGCGGGATCGGATCGAGGATCAGGCCGGGACGGACATTCGCGTGGAAATCCGGGAAGTGGGGGACGAGGGAACCGAGGGATGGATCGCGCGGATCCGCGCTGTGATGGGAAAAAAGAAAGGAGAGACAGAAAAACTTCTGAAGTGGGTGCGGCGTACGGCCGACGGCACCTTCGGCAGATCCCGGTGGCCCCAGTTCCGCCGCTCCGTCGCCCTGGCTTTGGATGAGGGTTCGCCCGAACTGGTCCTCTTTTTTGATCCGGCCGTGGGTCTGGCTTTACAGGAAAGGGTTGGGGACCGGAGTGAAGCCGGTTTCCAGCGGATCGGCGTGGCTTTGGAGGCGGAGGATCTGCGGGCTTGGGAAAAAGTTCCCGCTGATCTGATCTGGACGGCGGACGAGGGTCCAGCCGCCGAGTTGAAGCGAAAGAATGCAACCGTGGGCGAGGTTCGTGCCGGGGGCTGGCCGGTTCGGCCCGAGTTTGTTTGCGCCGAAAGGAGCGAACCCAAGGCCAAGTCGGGCGAGCCGTTCCGGGTCCTTTATCTGGTGAATTCCCGCCGGAGGAAAGCGATCCGGACGGTGGAGCATGTATTGAAGAATCGGCGAATCCACGTGACCGCGGTGGTGGGACGGGAAGAGGAGTTGAAGGCCGATCTCAAGAAAGTCTTTGGGAAAGAGGAAAGGCTTTCCGTCAAAGGCTGGATCAAGGACCTGGCCGGGCTGATCCGGGAGCATGATTTGGTCATCACCAAACCGGGAACCATCACGGTGCGGGAAATTCTCGGCGTCGGCCGGCCGGTGGTGTTGGTGGAGGGGGGGAGGAAAGCCGATGAGAGGAAAGATATGGGCCGGCTGGTGGTCCGGGTGGGTTGTGGGGCCTTGGCTGATTCGCCCGGGGAAAT